>NZ_JBFULC010000091.1:0-13664 GCF_056400525.1 Stenotrophomonas sp. P5_A9 | reverse complement strand
CGCGCCGCCGCGCCGGCACCGGCCGCGGTCGATCCGGCCAAGGCACCGCAGCCCGGTCGCATGCAGACCAGCAACGTGCGCTCGGGCCAGCAGCTGTACGCGGAAAACTGCGACCTCACGGTGATGGCGACCGTCGGCGCGGGTGCCGAGGTGATCGCCGACGGCAGCATCCACATCTACGGTACGCTGCGGGGCCGTGCCCTGGCAGGTGCCCAAGGCAACACCACGGCGCGTATCTTCTGCCGTGAATTCCATGCTGAACTGGTCGCAATCGCCGGCCATTACAAGGTACTGGACGATGTCCCGGACACCCTGCGCGGCAAGGCCGTGCAGGTGTGGCTGGAACAGGACCAGATCAAGATCGCGGCGCTGGACTGATCCGGCGCCCACACAAAATGAATCAGGAGAAGTCCTTTGGCTGAAATCATCGTAGTCACTTCCGGCAAGGGCGGCGTGGGCAAGACCACCAGCAGCGCCAGCCTGGCATGCGGCCTGGCACGGCGCGGCAAGAAGGTGGCGGTGATCGACTTCGACGTCGGCCTGCGCAACCTCGACCTGATCATGGGCTGCGAGCGCCGGGTGGTGTACGACTTCGTCAACGTCGTGCACGGTGAGGCGACGCTCAAGCAGTCGCTGATCAAGGACAAGCGCTTTGACAACCTGTACGTGCTGGCCGCTTCGCAGACCCGCGACAAGGATGCGCTGACCCAGGAAGGCGTGGGCAAGGTGCTCAAGGACCTCGCCGCGGACGGCTTCGATTACATCATCTGCGACTCGCCGGCCGGCATCGAGAAGGGTGCGTTCCTGGCGATGTACTACGCCGACCGTGCGGTGGTGGTGGTGAATCCGGAAGTGTCCTCGGTACGCGACTCGGACCGCATCATCGGCCTGCTCGATTCGAAGACGCACAAGGCCGAGTCGGGCCAGGATGTGCCGGCGTTCCTGCTGCTCACGCGCTACAGCCCGGCACGGGTGGAAAGTGGCGAGATGCTGAGCATCACCGACGTGGAAGAGGTGCTGGGCCTGAAGGCCATTGGCGTGGTGCCCGAGTCGGGCGACGTGCTCAATGCGTCCAACAAGGGCGAGCCGGTGATCCTGGACCCCGAATCGGCGGCGGGCCAGGCGTATGAAGATGCGGTCGGCCGCATTCTTGGCGAAGAGCGTCCGATGCGCTTCACCACCGTGGAGAAGAAAGGCTTCTTCAGCAAGCTGTTCGGAGGGTAAGCATGGGACTGTTCGATTTCCTGAACCGGAAGAAGACCACTGCCGAAACGGCGAAGAACCGTCTGCAGATCATCATCGCGCAGGAACGCAGCCATCGCGGTGGCCCCGATTACCTGCCGCTGTTGCAGCGTGAGCTGCTGGAAGTGATCAAGAAGTACGTGAACATCGACGCCGATGCGGTAAAGGTGGATCTGGTGAAGGACGGGGAGCACGATGTGCTCGATATTTCCGTCGCCTTGCCGGAAGGTCCGCAACAACCCTGATGCGATAGCGCCCCTTCCCGTCCGGGCGGGGGCGCGCGACATGACCACGATGAACGATGCTGTGATCCAGACCGAGCCGCAGGTGACGCGGGTCGGCGATATCCGTTTCGACGATGCAGTTGCCCTGCTTGCGGCGCACGCGTTGCGTCTGCACCGTGTGGCCGAGGCTGCGCCGATTCCGGGCAGTTACTGGGGCGAGCCGGAGGCTGGGATCATCGGCAGCGATGTGTATGTGCGCGATGACACGCCAGTGCACTCGATGCTGCACGAGGCCTGCCACCTGATCGTGCTGCCGCCAGAGCGGCGTGCGCTGGTGCATACCGATGCCACCGATTCGGTGCCCGAGGAAGATGCCACCTGTTACCTGCAGGTCGTGCTGGCCGGGCAATTGCCGGGCGTGGGCAGTGATCGGCTGATGCAGGACATGGATGCGTGGGGGTATACGTATCGGCTGGGCTCTACGCGCGCGTGGTTCGAGCAGGATGCAGACGATGCCAAAGCGTGGTTGCTCGAACGCGGCCTTCTTCCTGCGTAAATCCGCATGCGCGGCCACGTCCGGGCGCGTGGCGACGCGCCCGACCTCGCGGCGACCTTCTTTTCACCCAGCGCAGTTCGAGCAGGATGCTGGATGCACTTGCCTGATTGATCGAACACAGATTGCTTCTGCCGTAGAGCCGACCGTTGGTCGGCTGCTCTTGACGTGGCGTCACAGCGCACGACAGCCGACCAACGGTCGGCTCTACCCTGCCATCGCGCGCAACGTGATCCCGACGATGTAGGCCAGGTACGTCCCGGTCGCATACCCCATCGTCCCCAGCAGCACCCCGACCGGGGCGAGCGACGGGTGGAAGGCGGCGGCGACCACCGGTGCCGAGGCCGGTCCGCCGATGTTGGATTGCGAGCCGATCGCGAAGTAGAAGAACGGCACCTTCAACACCCGCGCCAACGCCCAGAGCAGCACGATGTGCACGGCGATCCAGATCAGGCCCAACAGGAACAACCACGGTCGATCCAGCAGCGCCAGCAGGTCCATCTGCATGCCGATGCAGGCGATCAGGAAATACAGCAGCAGCGAGCCCAGCTTGGACGCGCCAGCGCCCTCCAGGTTGCGCGCACGGGTGAAGCTGAGCGCCAGGCCGCAGGTAGTGGAAATCACCACGACCCACACAAACGGCGCATCCAGGCTGAACTGCGATGCCCAACTGACATGGCCCTTGAACCACGCCGAGACCGGGCCGGCGATCGCGTGCGACAGGCCGACCGTGCCGAAGGCCACCGCCACGATCAGCATCAGGTCGGTAAGACTGGCCACACGTTCGTGCTCGCTGCGGAATTTCTCGATGCGCAGCTTGAGTTCGTCGATGCCCGAGGTATCAGCACCGCTGCGCGCGTCGATCTTCGCCGCGCGGCCAGCCAGGAAGATCAGCGCCGCCATCCATACATAGCCCACGCCCACATCGACCACCGCGAACTGGCCGAAGGTGGTCGCGTTGACGTCGAACACCTCGCGCATGGCCAGCATGTTGGCGCCGCCGCCGATCCAGCTGCCGGCCAGTGCCGCCATGCCGGCCCAGGTGTCGCCAGCTACGGTGGCCGGGTGCAGCCACTTCATCACCTGGAAGGCCACCACCGCGCCGAGCATGATGCTGAAGGAGGCGCCCAGATACATCACGATCAGTTTCGGACCCAGCCGCAGGATGCCCTTGATGTCCACCGCCAGGGTGAGCAGCACCAACGCCGCCGGCAGCAGGATGTCGCGCGCGACCGGGTTGTACAGATGCGTGTTCTGCCCGTCGATCAGCCCGAACGTGTTGTAGATGCCCGGGATCAGGTAGCACAGCAGCAACGCCGGCACGACGGTGTAGAAGCGCTTCCACAGCCCCTGCTCGCGCGAGGCGGTCCAGAACACGGCGCCGAGGGTGGCGGCGATCAGGCCGAAGACGACGATGTCGTTCTGGATCAGGGCGGGTGCTTTCACGGGTGTGGCGTACCTGGAGGATGGGCGTGGGATCCCACACGTTTCGGGAAAACAATCACCTGTAGACCGTAAAAGAGCAGCCGACCAACGGTCGGCTCTACCGGTTACACCGACGACGATGGCCGGATACACCGCCGCCGATCACCAGTTACACCGCAGCCGATCACCGCTGATACCACGGCCAACCACACCCGGTGCCATGAAGAAGCGCCGCCCCAAGGGGCGGCGCGTCCATCCGGCTTATTCGCCGATGTGCTGCTTCAACCAGCCGTTGACGGTGTCATGCCACTGCACGCTGTTCTGCGGCTTGAGCACCCAGTGGTTTTCATCGGGGAAGTACAGGAACTTGGATTCGATGCCCTGGCGCTGGGCGGCGGTGAACGCGGCCAGGCCCTGCTCGACCGGAATGCGGAAGTCGAGCTGGCCATGGATGACCAGGATCGGCTTTTTCCAGTTGGCCACGTGGTTGACCGGGTTGAACTTCTCGAAGTTGGCCGCCTTCTGGAACGGCGTACCGCCCTGCTCCCACTCGGTGAACCACAGCTCTTCGGTGGCGTAGCCCATCATGCGCTGGTCGAACACGCCGTCATGGTTGACCAGGCACTTCCACGGCTCGTTCCAGTTGCCGGCGATCCAGTTGATCATGAAGCCGCCGTAGCTGGCGCCCAGCGCGCAGGCCTTGTCACCGTTGAGGAACGGGTACTGCTTCTGCGCCGCGGTCCAGCCCTTCTGCAGGTCTTCCAGCGGGCGGTCGCCCCAATGCTGGCTGATCGCATCGGTGAATTCCTGGCCGTAGCCGGTAGACCCGTGGAAGTCGATCATCACCACCGCGTAGCCCTGACCGGCATAGGTCTGCGGGTTCCAGCGGTAGCTCCAGCCATTGCCGAAGCTGCCCTGCGGGCCGCCGTGAATCAGGAACGCCACCGGGTAGGTCTTGCCTTCCTGGTAGTTGTAAGGCTTGACCACGTAGCCGTGCACGGTGTCGTTGTTCCAGCCCTTGAACTGGAACTGCTCGTAGTCGCCGAAGGCCACGTCGGGCAGCATCTGCGCGGCGCTCGGGGTGATCTCGCGCGGGCTGCTGCCATCGGCGGCGGCCACCAGGATCTGGTCGCCGCTCTTGAGGCTGTTCTTCGTGTACGCCAGGGTGCTGCCGGCGATCACCGGCGAACCGATGCTGCCGCCTTCGGCGACGACCGTGGCCTTGCCGGTGGCGATGTCGATGTTGAACAGGCGGTGTTCGCCCAGGTCGTCGGCACCGGTGTAGAAACTGTTGCCGTCGGCGGCCAGCACGATTTCACCGGCCGAGCGGTCCCACTTCGGGGCGATCTCGCGGGTCTTGCCCGAGGCCAGGTCCAGCGCCATCACCCCGAAGCGGTCCGCTTCGAAGCCCGGGCGCTTCATCGCGCGGTAGTACAGGGTCTTGCCGTCCGCGCTGAACACCGGGCCGGCATCCCAGGCCGGGTTGGACGCGGTCAGGTTGACCGGGGCCTGCTTGCCGTCCACGTCGAGCCGGTACAGGTCGAAGTTGGTCGACCACGGCTCCTGCTTGCCCGCCACGCGGATGGAGGCGACCACGCTCTTGCCGTCCGGCGCCCAGGCGAAGTCGTCGTTGCCGCCGAACGGCTTGGACGGGGCATCGCCGTCGAGGGTAGCGCTGATCGCCGAGGCCCCCTTCACCGCCGCCGCCTTGGACGCCGGCAACGGCGCCACGAACAGGGTGTTGCGGCGGCCATCGGCCCAGGTGTCCCAGTGGCGCACGAACAGAGTGTCGAAGACTTCACCGGTGTTCTTGCGCGCCTTGTGCGCGTCCAGCTTCCTGGTGGTGCAGGCCAGGTCCGAGCCGCACGCCTGGAACACGCCGCTGCTGAAGACCACACGGTCGCCCTGCGGGGACACGTGGAAGCTGTCCACGTCCACCGGGAAGTCGGTCAACTGGCGCGGGGTGCCGCCGGCGATCGGCTGCGAATACAGCTGCTGGCTGCCGCCCTTGGCGCTGAGGAAGTACACGGTGCCGCCGTCGGCCGACAGTGCCGCCGAGTTGACGTTCCAGCCAGCCGGGGTGAGCGGCTTGGGCGGGGCCAGGTCGCGGGTGCGCAGGTTGCGGATGAACAGGCCGGTGCTGGCCTTGCTGTCGCTGCCGACCACGCGCTTGGCGAAGATGACGTTGCCGCCGTCGGCGGTGAGCAACGGGCTGGAGACCCGATCCAGCGCGATCATGTCGCGCACATCCAGGCCACGCGTGGCCGCCAGCGAAGGCATCGCGGTCAGCAGGCACAACGGCAGCAGGGCGTAACGAAGTTTCATCGGGGTCTCCGCGGAACGGCAAAACGCCGATGTTAGGGCCGCAGGGGCCGCCCATGCAAAGGCCATCGGTCATGCAGGGGGATGGGCGGGCCGCAGAAACGACAAACCCCGCCGGAGCGGGGTTTGTCTTGAAACCGGTCGAGGTTCTTTATACCGAACCGACCGCCCGCTTGCCGGTGCGATAGATCAACCAGCCGACCAGGAACAGCACGGCCAGACCGATCCACTGCGCGCCAGGCAGGTGGAACGGCAGCGCCAGCACGTCGGCGCGGCTGCTGATGACGATCGGCACTGCGATCGCGATACCCATCAGGGCTTCACCGGTGATCAGGCCGGCGGCGAACAGCACGCCCGGCTTGTGCACGCGGTCGCGGCCTTCTTCATCGTCGCCACGGATCTTGTGGAAACGCTCCACCAGATAGGCGATCAGCCCGCCCAGGAAGATCGGCACCATCAGTTCCAGCGGCAGGTAGATGCCGATCGCCGCGGCCAGCACCGGCACGCGGAAGCGGGCGTTGCGGGACTTCAGCCAGCTGTCGAAGGCGATGATCGCCGCGCCGACCACCGCGCCGATGCCGATGAAGGTCCACGGCAGTTCGCCACCGAACAGGCCCTTGGCCACCGAGGCCATGAGGTTGGCCTGCGGCGCGGCCAGTGCGTTGGGATGCAGCTCGGACTTGACGCCGATGCCGTAGGCGGTGGCCAGCAGGTTCAGCACCGGGGCCATGATCAGCGCGCACGAGAACGCCCCGATACCCAGCATCAACTGCTGCTTCCACGGGGTGGCGCCGACGATGTAACCGGCCTTGAGGTCCTGCAGGTTGTCACCGCCGACCGCGGCCGCACAGCACACCACCGCACCGATCATGATCGCGGCCACCGCACCCAGCGGTGCGCCGCCGACGCCGACCGGGGTCAGGCCGTCCTTGCCGAGCAGCAGCACCAGCACCGCCGAGGCGAACAGGATGGTGGAGATGGTGATGCCCGAGACCGGGTTGTTGGAGGAGCCGATCAGGCCGGCCAGGTAGGCCGACACCGACACGAACAGGAAGCCGGCCACGATCATGATGAGGGTCATCGGGATCGACACATGCCACTGGCCCACGATGGCCTGGTACAGCGCCAGCAGCGGCAGGGTGAACACGACCAGGGCCACCAGCATCCACTTCATCGGCAGGTCGCGCTCGGTGTGCGCCAGTGCCGGGCCACCGCTCTTGCGGGCCGCGGCAAACCCACTCTTGACGCCGTTGAGCAGCGACTTGCGCAGCGAAATCAGCGTCCAGACGCCGCCGATCAGCATCGCGCCCACACCCAGGTAACGCATCTTCGCGCCCCAGATGGCGAACGCCGCCTCGGTGGAGGTGGCCGTGGCGATCGACGCGGCCAGCGCCGGATCGGTGTTCATGAAGAACGCCTGGTACAGCGGAATGGCGATATGCCAGGTCAGGATCGAGCCGGACACCACCACGATGCCGACGTTCAGGCCGACGATGTAGCCCACGCCCAGCAGTGCCGGGGACAGGTTGGTGCCGATGAAGGCGGTGATCTTCGAGCTGCCCACGTAGGCCGAGGTGGCCCAGGCATCCGGGATCAGGCGCAGGCCGCTTTCGGCGGCCAGCTTCACGAAGGCGCCGATCACCGCCGACACGGCCAGGATCTTCAGCCCCGGGCCCGGATTTTCACCGGCCTTGAGCACCTCGGCGGCGGCTTTGCCTTCCGGGAACGGCAGCGGATCTTCGACGATCATCGAACGACGCAGCGGCACCGAGAACAGCACGCCCAGCAGGCCACCCAGACCGGCGATGCCCAGCACCCACCAGTACTTGAAGTCCGGCCAGTAGCCCATGATCACCAGCGCGGGGATGGTGAAGATGACGCCGGCGGCGATCGACGAGCCGGCCGAGGCGCCGGTCTGGACGATGTTGTTTTCAAGGATGGTGCCACCGCCAAGCAGGCGCAGCACGCCCATGGAGATGACGGCGGCGGGAATCGCGGTGGCGATGGTCAGGCCTGCGAACAGACCCAGGTAGGCGTTGGCGGCCGACAGAATCACTGCCAGCACGATGGCAAGCACCACCGCGCGGAAAGTGAGCTGGCGTGGCGCAGCGTCGTTGTTCATGGAAGCCCCTGCTGGCAAAAAATCCCTGCCACGCTAGCGTTCATGTACAGGCAAGTCCAGTAGTGCCGGCCGCTGGCCGGCAACCCTGCACCACCCGATCAAGGCCCCTGTTGACCTTCGCGTGCCGCCGCAGCCGCGACCCGCCGGACTCGGCAACGTTCAAGGCCGGGCCCATCCATTTAGTAATGTTATATCCTATCGCACCGAGCACCCGGCGCCGCTGTGACGTATTCCTCCCCCTCCCGCCTGACCTCCATCGACCAGCTGCGCGGCACCGTGATCGTGCTGATGCTGCTCGACCACGTACGCGAAACCTTCCATATGCACCAGCAGGTGGGCGACCCGATGGTGATTGACCAGGTCGAGCCCGCGCTGTTCGTCAGCCGGCTGCTGGCACATCTGTGTGCGCCGGTGTTCGTGCTGCTGACCGGCCTGTCGGCCTGGTTGTACGCCAGTGGCAAGCCGGATGGGCGTCGGGCCGCGTCGGCCTTCCTGCTCAAGCGCGGCCTGTTCCTGGTGGTGCTGGAGCTGCTGGTGGTCAATGTCGCGTGGACGCTGCAGTTCCCGCCCAGCGTGATGTACCTGCAGGTGATCTGGGCGATCGGCATCAGCATGATCGCGCTGGCCGGGCTGCTGTGGCTGCCCCGCGGGGCGCTGGCGGTGTTGGCGCTGGCCGTGATCGCCGGGCACAACCTGCTCGATGGCGTCCGCGTGCAGGGCGACGGGGCGCTGGCCGTGCTGTGGAAGGTGCTGCACCAGCGCGACTGGATCGCCGTGACCGATGGGCTGCGCCTGCGCACCTCCTACCCGGTGCTGCCGTGGATCGGCGTCATTGCGCTGGGCTGGGTGATCGGCCCATGGTTCGCGCGCGGCGGCGATCCCCTGCTGCGCCAGCGCCGCCTGTGGATGGCCGGCGCCGGTGCATTGCTGGGCTTCGTGCTGCTGCGGGCGGTGGACCTCTACGGCGACAGCCCGTGGCAGTCCTTCGCCACCCCGGGCAGCACGCTGATGAGCTTCTTCAACGTCACCAAGTACCCGCCCTCGCTGCTGTTCCTGCTGCTGACCCTGGGCATCGGCCTGCTGGTGCTGCGCCTGTACGAGCAGCC
Source organism: Stenotrophomonas sp. P5_A9 (assembly GCF_056400525.1). Taxonomy (NCBI): domain Bacteria; kingdom Pseudomonadati; phylum Pseudomonadota; class Gammaproteobacteria; order Lysobacterales; family Lysobacteraceae; genus Stenotrophomonas; species Stenotrophomonas sp. P5_A9. The sequence continues at coordinate 4,670 of NZ_JBFULC010000091.1, read as the reverse complement.
GCGCGTGGCCCGGGCGCTGGCACCGCTGGCCGACATCGGCGCGGCACCGATGTTCTTCTACCTGCTGCACCTGTACGTGCTGAAGCTGCTGTACGTGCTGGCCGAAGCACGCTGGGGGCACACCCACGGGGCGTACTTCGCCGTGGACCACGTGGCCAGCCTGTGGGTGATCACCGCGGTGCTGGCCCTGGCGCTGTATTGGCCGACCAGAGCGTTCGCGCGGTTCAAGGCGCGGCGGCGGGACCTGGCCTGGCTTCGTTATCTGTAAGCGCGCGATGCCGGGATGGTGAGGCTGCCGGCCAGCGGCCGGCACTACTAGAGCGTAGCGGCCGGCACTACGACAGCGGAGCGGCCGACACCACGACGGCGGAGCGGCCAGACGCGGCACGGCTGGCCCTTCGCCCCGGGCCTATACTCGCCTCCTTGTCCGCCGCGCCCTATCCCTCGATGACCGCAGCCGCCCTGCCCGCCTCCGCAACCTCCACTGCCACCGACGATTTCCTCGGCCACCCCAAGGGCGTTTACGTCTGCTTCTTCACCGAGATGTGGGAGCGGTTCTCGTTCTACGGCATGAAGGCGCTGCTGCTGCTGTATCTCACCAAGTACCACCTGTTCGGCGACAAGGCCGGGCTGGATCTGCTCGGTGCCTACGGTGGCCTGGTGTACTGCATCCCGGTGTTCGGTGGCCTGCTCGCCGACCGCTGGCTGGGCATGCGCAAGGCGGTGGTGTTCGGCGGCGTGCTGCTGGTGCTGGGGCATATGGGCATGGCCTTCGAAGGCCACGCGGCGACCCGCATCGACGGGCAGATCGTGCGCGATGACGCCGCGCTGGGCATCACCTACCTCTCGCTGGCGCTGATCATCATGGGCGTGGGGTTCCTCAAGCCCAACATCTCCACCATCGTTGGCAAGCTGTATCCGGAAAACGATCCACGCCGCGACTCCGGCTTCTCCCTGTTCTATGCCGGCATCAACCTGGGCGCGCTGTTCGCCTCGCTGGTGTGCGGTTTCCTCGGCGAAGCCTATGGCTGGAAGTACGGCTTCGGTGCGGCCGGCATCGGCATGGTGATCGGCCTGTGCATGTTCCTGTGGGGCCAGAAGTACCTGCAAGGCCACGCCGAACCGACCGATGTGCCGGCGCTGCGCCAGCGCGTGCTGGGCATCCGCCGCGAGTGGCTGATCTACGCGCTGGCGGTGCTCGGCGTGATCCCCGTCGCGGCCTTGATGTGGGCCGCCGCCAACGGCGCGTTCGCGCTCGGCGGTGAAATCAGTCTGGCGCTGATGCTGATGATCGTCGTGCTCGGCGGCGTGCTGGTCTGGTTCGCCTGGTTCACCGGCACCCGCTGCACGCCGGTGCAGCGCCAGCAGATGATCGCGCTCATGGCGCTGATCTTCATGGCCCTGGTGTTCTTTACCCTGTACGAGCAGACCTACGGGTCGTGGGTGACCTTCACCGATCGCCTGCTGACCAAGGATCTGGTGCCGTCGCTGGTGATCCAGAGCGGCACCCCGTTGCCGTGGTCGATCGCCTCGCTGCTGCTGGCGCCGCTGGGCTTCGTGGTGGCCGCACGGCTGTCCGAGCGCAGCCCCGGCTCGACCGCGCCGCGCAACCTGTTCATCGTCATCGTCGCGCTGATGCTGGTGATGCTGATCCGCGACTGCCTGGTGATCCCGCAGACCGCCGGCTCGCTGACCTATCTGGGTGGCCTGTTCCTGGTGGTCCTCGCCCCGCTGTTTGCGATGCTGTGGGCGTGGCTGGACCGCCGTCGCCTGGACCCGTCCAAGCCGGTCAAGTCTTCGATCGGACTGATCTTTGCCGCGTTGTCGTTCGTGCCGCTGGCACTGGCCGCCCAGCAGGTGGGCGCGACCGGGCAGATGGCCAGCGTGTGGTGGCTGGTGCTGGCCTACCTGATCCTGGAGATCGGCGAAATGTGCCTGTCACCGGTGGGCCTGTCGGCGGTCACCCAGCTGGCCGCGCCGCGTGTGGTCAGCCTGATGATGGGCACCTGGTTCCTGGCCACCGCCTTCTCCGAAACGCTGGCCGCGCTGTTCGGCAAGCTCGCCGCGATCGAAGTGCCGGAGGGCCAGACGATGAACATCGCCAGCGCCGCGGCCAGTTACGCGCACCTGTTCTGGCTGCTGATGTGGATCGGCCTGGGCTGTGCGGCCGTCGCGCTGGCCTGCTCGCCGCTGCTGAAGAAGATGATGCACGGGGTGAAATAAGGCGCGACCGCCCCATGCCCAAACCAGAACGGCACCTCGCGGTGCCGTTCTCGTTTCCACGCTGCAGCGCTGATCAGGGCTGTGCGGCGGCCGCTGCGTTGGCGGTTTCCCCGCCGAGGCTGCGCGACAGGAACGCCAGCAGCTTGCTGTAGTACTCGCGGCGATGCGGATCGGTGTAGAAGCCGTGGCCTTCGGTGGCGTAGTACAGCGACTCCACCGGCACGCCGGCCTTCTTCAGCGCCTCTTCCATGCGCTTGGTGTGCAAGATCGGGGCGCGTTGGTCTTCACCGCCCGCAGCCAGGAACACCGGGACGTTGATCTGCGCAGCCAGGTTGACCGGCGACACTGCCGCCAGCGTCTGCGGATCACCCAACCAATCCTTCAGGAAGGTTTCACCGGACTTTCTTTCCTGTGTATCGCCACGGGTGAACATCATGGGCAGGTCGTAGACACCGACATAACCGGCCGCGCACTTGTACAGCGAGGCCTCCCTGGCCGCGCCCATCAGGGCGGCATACGCGCCATAGCTGGCACCGTAGATGCAGATCCGCGCGGGATCGGCGTGGCCCTGCGCAATGGCCCAACGGGTGGCGTCGGTCAGATCATCCTGCATCGTCCCGCCCCACTGCTTCGCACCGGCGGCCTGGAAGGCGCGGCCATAGTTGCCCGAGCCACGGAAGTTGACCTGCAGCACGGCATAACCGGCCGCCGCCAGGAGCTGGGTTTCGGTGGTGTAGCTGCCGTCGTCGAAGATCCCGAACGGGCCGCCGTGCGGAATGACCACCATCGGCAGTTTGCCGCCGGCACGACCAGCCGGGACGGTCAGGAACCCGCTCAGGTCCAGTCCGTCGCGGGCTTTGACCGCCACCGGCAGCACGGTGGCGGCCTTGGCCGGGTCCACCCAGCTGCTGCGGCTGATCACGTGATCGGCTTTCTTGGTTTCGTTGTTGAAGATGTAGAAGTCGCCGGGATTCCGCCCCGACCACGCTTCGATCATCAGCTGCTTGCCGTCCCGGGTGCTGGAGGTGATGAAGACCGCATCGCCACCGAAGGCCGCTTCCAGGCTGCGGTACAGCCGTGCATCGGCGGAGGTCTCATCGAAGAAGCGGGTGTGCGGCGTGTCGCCCAGGAACAGCGCGCCGACCGGGATGGCGGTACCGGGGCGACGGATGATGCGGCTGGGATCGACCTTGGGATCGCGCAGCACGGGCGTCCGCGCGCCGGTCGCCGGATCCCAGGCGATGATCGCGGTGGGGCCGTTGGCCTGCTCGGAGGTGAAGTAGGCCAGCTTGCCGTCGGCGGAGAAGCCGATCGCCTGCTCGATGCGGCCATTGACCGCCTCATCGTTGACCAGCTTCCAGGTGTCGCCCCCGCCTTCGCGGTAATAGAGCTTGTTGACGTTGTCGGTGCCGGCACCATGGGCGAAGCGGACCTGGCCGTTGGCGTCGCTGACGAATTCGGCACGACGTACCGGCGACAGCGCCACCGTCTGGCGGCGACCGCTCTGTACGTCCAGCTTGTCCACGCGGGTGAAGGGCTCGTTGCTGAAGGGCCAGATCGAGACCAGCACGTTGCGGTCATCCTGCGGGAGGTCGTCGAACAGGAACGCCGCCACGGCCTCTACCTTCTTGGGCTGGATGCGGGTGCCGGGGCCGTTGCCTTCCACGCGGTAGCCCACCAGCAGTTCGCCGCGCCCGCCATCGGCGTTGATCGCAAACAACTCGCCGGTGGGTCGTGGCATGTCCAGCGCGCCGATCTTCTCGGCCAGCCCGATCAGCACGCGATTGCCGTTGACCCAGTCGAAGTCGTTGGCGTGGTTCTTGGCCGGCGGCACGAAGGTGCCGACGACCTTGCTGTCCGACCGGCGCAGGATCGCCAGCGCGGTGCGGTCTTCCATCGGCACGGTGGCGGCGAAGTAGTCGCCATTGGGCGAAATCTTGATATCGGCGAAGTCATCGCGCTTGAGATATCGGTCCAGGTCCACTGCACCGGCCTGCCCCGCCAGCGCGCCACACACGATCAATGCCATCCAGCCTGACTTGCGCATCCTTCCCCCTGTTTCCGGACACCCTGTCCGGGTGGCCGATTCTAGACGGAAGCTGAATGCCGGGACCATAGGAGCACTTCGGACCCGCCTGTCGGGTCTTTCCTCGGTGGCGCTTGTAACAGGGTGTTTCTTCCAGTTTGGGGCGCGCCTCCTTGAAGGCGCGTCGCAGACAGCGATACGTGTGGCTGGGTAGTCGGACGCCGTCTTGGATCTAGTGCTGTCTCCGCTCGGGTTTGTCGCGCGCGTGAGGGCCCCGTAGCGGCCGCTAGGCYCCTGGCGCAAATGTCCCCCGGCCGCGGAGCGGCCTCCTCCTTTATTTTGCCCAGGRGCCTAGCGGCCGCTACGGGGCTCGGCTTGCGGATGGCACAGGCAACGCGGCAAAGCGGGCTCTTCTGACGAC
>NZ_JBFULC010000090.1:0-10618 GCF_056400525.1 Stenotrophomonas sp. P5_A9 | reverse complement strand
CAGCAGGATCGCCAGACAACGTGCCTGGCTGTTGAAAGAACAAAAAAAACGCCGGCAATGCCGGCGTTTTTTTTCAACACATCGCAACCGACGATCAGTACTTCGGCACGCTGTTGTCCACCTCGTTCGACCAGGCGTCGATGCCGCCGGTGATGTTGTGGACCTTGCTGAAACCCAGGGCGCGGAACTGCTCGGCGGCCTGGGCGCTGCGGCCACCGTGGTGGCACAGGAAAGCCAGCGCGGTGTCCTTGGGCAGCGCTTCCAGGCGCGCGCGGTTGTCGCCGTCGAAGGTCTCGAACGGGGCGTTGATCGCGGCGATGGCGCGCTCGTCGGCCGGGCGCACGTCCACCACGATCAGGCTGCCGGCACGCAGCTGGTCGTCCGCGTCGCGCACCGCCAGCTCCTGCACCGCCTTGGGCGCGTTCGGGTTATCGATCGCCAGGCCCTTGCCACGGATATCGTCCACCCAGTCGATGGTGATGCCGTCGGCGCGACGCGCGCTGGCCAGATCGAACTGCACGCGCAGGCCGTTGGACTCGGCGGCGATCGCGTTGTCATCGTGCGGAGCCAGCTGGAAGTTCGGCTGGAAGCGCGCATCGATGCCCAGCTGCAGCGAGGCACCGGGTGAATCGGCCAGCGCACCGCGCAGCATTTCCACCGCAGCCGGGGTCACGGTGATCGACGGCGGGGTGCGGTCCGGGGCGGCCAGGCCGAGCACGCTGCTCAGCTCCCCGCTGCCGGCCATCTGCAGAATGATGTCGCTGCCGCCGACCAGTTCGCCGTCGATGTACAGCTGCGGGATGGTCGGCCAGTCGCCGTAGGCCTTGATGCCTTCGCGGATCTCGGCGTCGGCCAGCACGTTGACGTGGTCGAACGCCACGCCCAGGTCCTGCAGCGCCCCGACCGCCTTGGCCGAGAAACCGCACTGCGGCATGCTCGGCTGGCCCTTCATGAACAGCACGACGCGGTTGGCGTTGAGGATGGATTCGATGCGCGAGCGCAGGGCGGGATCAAGGGACATGGCAGTCGGGTCCGGCATTTGGAACCGGACATTCTACGCGGCATGGCATCATGGGGCATGACCGTACCGGAAACGTTGCATCGCATTCCCCTGCGCCCCTGGCGCTGGCTGCCGTGGCTGCTGCTGTCGCAGGTGCTGGTGGTCCTGGCGTGGGTCCAGCTGGGCTGGGCGGTCGGGCTGGCGCTGATGGTGGCCTCGCACGCGCTGTTCCTGGTGCCGGTGTTCCTGCCCAACAGCCGTTTTTACGCGCCGGTGCTCAGCCGCTTGCCGGGCCGGGCGCCGCGGGTGTGGCTGACGATCGACGATGGCCCCTCGGCCGAAACCCCGGCCGTGCTGGACCTGCTCGACCGCTACCAGGCCAAGGCGACCTTCTTCCTGGTCGGCGAGCGGGCCCTGGCCCAGCCCGAGCTGGTGCGGCAGATGCTTGCCCGCGGGCACACCCTGGGCAACCACAGCCATCGCCACCCGCAGACACGGTTCTGGCGGCTGGGGCGGGCGGCGATGGCCGCTGAGATCGGCCAGTGCCAGCAGACGCTGACCGCCATCGCCGGACAGCCGCCGCGCTGGTACCGCTCGGTGGTGGGCATGACCAACCCGTTCGTGGCTCCCGCGCTGCAGCAGTGGCAGCTGACCCGTGTGGGCTGGAGTGCGCGCGGTTACGACGGCGTGGACTGCCAGCCGCAGGCGGTGGTGGAGCGCATCGTCGGCCAGCTCGGCCCCGGGGCGATCGTGCTCCTGCACGAAGGCGCCGCGCACGGGCACAACCTGGTCATCATCGAGTCGGTGCTGCAGGCCTTGCAGGATCGTGGATTGACGGCGGCGTTGCCGGACGCGGCGTAACGGTCGGCGCTGCACTCAGCCGATCGCACCCAGCACCATCAGCCCGCCGGTACCCAGCAGGGTGCCCACGGCGCATACCAGCCCCAGGATGGCGAACAGCGTGCGCCGGTCGCGTTGCAGCAGCCCGGCGATACCCAGCGCTACCGCCACGACCTCCAGCACGCCCGCGCCAAGGATGCCCAGCCCGAGCAGCATCGTGGTCGGCGCGCTTTCATCCAGCCCGCCGGGCGTGCTCATCTCGGCGTAGCCGGCCACCACGATCAGCAGGAACAACAGCCCCCCGCCGCCCAGCGACAGGATGAACGAGGCGATGCCGAGACCGGAATGACGGTGTTGCATGGGAACTCCTGATCAGGAACGTGTCGAGGCGGGCTCAGGCCCGTTGGGTCAGGCTGCCGGGACTGCCGGCCAGCGGGTGCGAGTGCTGCCACTGCTGGCGCATCCAGCTGCCCAGCGACAGCTGCGCCAGCAGCAGGGTGACCGCCAGGCCCAGCGCCAGTACGCCGGTAACCCGGCGTCGGCGATGCTGCAGCAGGCTGCCGATCCCCATCAGCGTGGCCAAGACCGCCAAGCCGATGCTGATGCACAGCACCACCAGCAGCAGCACCGGCAGCTCGCGCATCTCGGCATGCGCGGGGGTGTGGGCGACGTGCGCGCTGATCGCGAACATCACCAGCCCGCACAGGCTGATCACCAGTGCGGCGATGCCCAGGGCGGAATGGCGGGATGAGGGCGGGGTCATGCGGGCTCCATGCCGGTATCGGGGCGCGAGTATGCGCGTGCAGCGCGCAGGGCGCGACTGTCAGCCCCGGATCGGCCGCTCAGCGCAGACCAGCCAGTTGTTGAACGGCGTGTTGCCATACAACGGGGTCATCTGCAGGCGCAGGCCGGCCGCTTCCAGCGGCGCGCGCACGCTGGCGGCATCGGGATAATGCCGCGGTCGCGTGCCCATCCAGCCCACCAGGTGGGCCAGCATGTCGGTGATGCGGGTGGCGCGGTCGCGGCCGCTGTTGTCGGCCAGGGTGGTGCGGATCACCAGCCGCCCGCCCGGGGCCACGCGCGTGGCGGCAGCATGCAGCAGACCCGCCTGCGCATCGGCCGGCAGGTACTGCAGCACATCCAGCAGGGTCACGCTGCCGTGGTGGTCGGGCAGGGTGGCGCTGGCGTCCAGGCAGTCGAAACGCGCATCGGTCAGCGCCGCCTGTGCACCGGCACGCTGCGCACGCGCGATCTTGTCCGCGTCGATGTCCACGCCCAGGTACGGCTGCTGCTGACCGGCCTGGCGCAGCACGTGGGCCAGCAGGCCCAGCCCGCAGCCGATGTCCAGCAGCCCGCCCTGCGCCGGTACCAGCGCGGCCAGCACGCCCGGATACAGCGGATCGCTGCCGAGCTTGCCGCGGCTGTAGTAATAATCGCGTCGGTTGCCGAAGCGCCGGGCCGGCATGAAGGCTGCGGCGATGCGGCGGGCCTGTTCCTTGGCCAGTGGCAGCGCGTCCGTGCTCAGCGCGCCACCTCGTCGGCCAGTTGCACCCGTGCGACCGGGAAGACGCGCTGGTTCCACAGCGTGTACATCGTCGCCGACGGATGCAGCCCGTCTTCGACCAGCATCGGCGCTTCCCCGCCCAGCTCGCGGCTGACCTCGGTGATGTCGATGAAGGCGACGTCGTGCGCGGCGCAGATCGCGGCGGCCGCCGCGTTGTAGGCGTCCAGTGCATGCCCGATCTGGGCCCGGTCGCGGCCGGACGCGATCCCGTACGCGGTCACTCCCCAATCGGGAATGGACAGCACCAGCACGCGCGACGCGCGACCGCCGGCAAAGCCGAGCGCGCGTTGCAGCAGGGCGGTGAAACGGGGCCGGTAGTCGTCCACGCTGCGCCCGCGGTACTGGTCATTCACCCCGATCAGCAGGCTGACCAGGTCGAAGGGTCCCTGCGGGGCCGCGGCGTCGATGCCCGCATCGAGTTCGTCGGTGGTCCAGCCGGTGGTGGCGATGATCTGCGGGTCTTCCACCGCGATGCCGATGTCGCGCAGGCCGGCGGCCAGCTGCGAGGGCCAGCGCCCTGACGGCTGCACGCCTTCGCCGATGGTGTACGAATCGCCCAGTGCCAGGTAGGACAGCGCCACCTCAGGCCACCGCGCTGCGTGGCTTCAACGGCACCACCTTGGTGTTGGCTTCTGCACGGCGGGCCAGCGCACGGTCGATGCGCGCGAAGACATCGCGCATGACGTCCGGCTCGGGCAGCAGGGTCACGCGGAAATGGTGGCGGTAGGGCACGTTGAAGCTGGAGCCCGGCACGACCAGCACGCCTTCCTCGTTCATCAGTTCCAAGGCGAAATCATGGTCGTCGAAGCTGCGCGCGGCCGGGCCGACCACCGCCGGGAACGCGTACAGCGCGCCGGCCGGGGCAACCAGCGACAGGTGCTCGCTGGCGTTGCAGGCCTCGATCACCGCGCGCCGGGTTTCATACAGGCGGCCACCGGGGGCGCACAGCGGGGAGATGGTGTCCGGGCCGTTGACCGCGGCATCGATGGCGTACTGGCCGGGCACGTTGGCGCACAGCCGCAGTGCGCTGAGCAGGTCCATCGCCGCGCGGAATTCGCCCAGCCGCTCGGCCGCGCCGGACAGCATCGCCCAGCCCACCCGCCAGCCGCAGGCGCGATGCACCTTGCTCAGCCCGCTGAAGGTGATGCACGGGTGTTCGCCGGCCAGTGGCGCCACCGCATGGAACGCGGCACCGTCGTAGAGGATCTGGTCGTAGATCTCATCGACCATCAGCAGCAGGTTGTGCTTGAYCGCGATCGCCACGATCTTCTCCAGCAGTTCGCGCGAGTAGCTGGCGCCGCTGGGGTTGTTCGGGTTGATCAGCACGATGGCGCGGGTGCGCGAGGACACCAGTGTTTCGATTTCGACCGGGTCCGGCTGGAAGCCGTTCTCCGGTGCGCAGCGGTAATACACCGGCCGGCCGTCGTTGAGGATGGTCGCCGCCGACCACAGCGGATAGTCGGGAGAGGGCACCAGCACTTCATCGCCGGGGTTGAGCAGGGCGCGCAGCGACAGGTCGATCAGCTCGCTGACGCCGTTGCCGATAAACACCCGGTCAGGATGCGCGTCGGGGGCACCGCGCCGGGCGTAGGCGGCGGCAATCGCTTCGCGGGCCTCGGGCAGGCCCTGCTGGTGGGTATAGGGATCGGTGCGGCCCATGTCATCGGCGATCGCGCGCTGCAGGTGCTCCGGCGCGCGGAACCCGAAGTTGCCCGGGTTGCCGATGTTCAGCTTGATCAGCTTGCGGCCCTGCGCCTCCAGCTCCCGCGCTCGTCGCGCCAGTTCGCCCCGGATCTCGTAGCGGACTTCGGACAGGCGCTCGCGGGTGGCAAGCGGCTTCAGCGGGGGCGTGGACATGAACGGGCCGTCATCGTCGGGCATGGAAATGGCATGGTAGCGGAAATGTTGCGTTGCAGGGCAAGGCTTTCGGGCCAAATTCCGAGCACTGCCAAGCAGTTGCGCAGACGCGGGCGGGACTGGGCCTTCGCTACTGGCCGAGCACTGCGGCGACGCCCGGTCGCCACACCCTCTAGAATGGGCACGATGAGCGAACCCACTGATTATCTTGCCCTGCAGACCATTGGCTGGCCCTGGCCGGGCGGCCCCGAACTCCCGGCCTGGCAGGCCTTGTTCGAGCAGTTCCCGCAGGCGCGCCCGGGTCGTGTGATCGAGCAGCATCGCACCGGCTACATCGTCTCGGACATGCCCGATGCGGCAATCAAGACCGAATCCCCGCCGGAATGGCAGCGCCCGCGCTTTCCCAGCCACGAACGCGCGGCCGTGGGCGACTGGGTGCTGATGGAGGGCATCAAGATCGTGGCGCTGCTGCCGCGGCGTACCGCGATCAAGCGCGGCGCGGCCGGCGAGCATTACCACCAGCAGGTGATCGCGGCCAACATCGATACCGTGTTCATCGTCTGCGGCCTGGATGCCGACTTCAACCCGCGCCGCATCGAGCGCTACCTGCTGCTGGTCGGCGGTGGCGGCGCGCAGCCGGTGGTGGTGCTGACCAAGGCCGACCAGACCGAGTACAGCCAGGATGCCCTGGACGTGCTGGAAGAACTGGCCGCGCAGGACATCCCGCTGCTGGCGGTCAACGGCAAGGACCCGGCCAGCGCGTCGGCCCTGCTGCCGTGGCTGGGCGCGGGCCGGACCGTGGTGCTGGTGGGCTCGTCGGGTGCCGGCAAGTCCACCCTGACCAACACGCTGCTGGGCGAGGAGCGGATGAAGACCGCCGACGTGCGCAGCAACGATTCGCGCGGCCGCCACACCACCACGCACCGCGCGCTGATCCCGCTGCCGGCCGGTGCCTGCCTGATCGACACCCCGGGCATGCGCGAACTCAAGCCGACCGGTGAGGAAGCCCTGAGCGAAGGCGGCTTTTCCGACGTGGAAGCGCTGTCGGCGCAATGCCGGTTCCGCGACTGCGCACACCAGCGCGAGCCGGGCTGTGCGATCCGTGCGGCCATCGATGACGGCACGCTGGATGAAGAGCGGTTGTTGAACTACTTCAAGCTGAAGGAAGAAGTGGCCGCCGCCGCGGCCAAGCTGGCCGTGCGCCAGGCCCAGCAGGCGATCGAGCGCAAGCACGTGGGCAAGGGCGCGCAATGGCGCCCGGGCGGCAAGGGCGGCCGCCGATAGCCGGGTAGAGCCACCCCATGGGTGGCTGCACCAACTCCCCGCGTGGCTGCTATTGTCCGCCCCATGGACACACCAATGACCGTGGATCGTGAGGTGGCCCACCACACCGCGCTCGATGCGCAGCTGGTGGAGGCAGTGGGTGGCATCAAGCTGCTGGGCCTGACGAGCTGGCCCGCTGCCCTGCAGGCCCCGTTCCTGGCCAGTGTCGCCCGCGGCCAGCCGGTGCTGCCGCAGGTGGCCTATCCCCGGCTCGACTTCGGCGACACCCGCCGCGCGCTCGCCGCCATCAGCGCCCAATGCGATCCGGACCATCCCATCGGCCTGTACGTGCAGCGCTCGGCGCACAGCTGGGACCTGGCCGCCGGTCTGCTCGAATCGCTGGGCACGACCGAGGTCGACCGCTATTCGGTCGAACTGTTCGGCGCGCCCGAGCACCCGCTGCCTGGCAACGGCCCCAGCACCCGCGATGCGGCCCGTCACTTCATCCAGATCGCGCAGGAACTGGACCACGAACTGCTCGCGCCCGAAGAACAGGTGCCGGTCTCGGCTACCGCCTTGCAACTGCAGTTGCAGAGCGACCTCGATGCGTTCTTTGAATCGCGCATCATCAGCGTCCAGCTCGACCCGGACCTGATCTCCAAGGCGGCCGCCGGCCCCACCCGCATCCGCCTGCGCACCAGCGCCCGCTTCAGTGCGTACGACCGTGCCCAGCTGTTCCACCACGAAGCACTGGTGCATTCGCTGACCGCACTCAATGGACGCGAGCAGCCGCACCTGCCCAGCCTGGCGTTGTCCTCCCCGCGTGTGACCGCCACCCAGGAGGGCCTGGCCACCTTCGCCGAGCAGATCACCGGCAGCATCGACATCGAGCGCCTCAAGCGCATCAGCCTGCGGACCGAAGCGATCGCGATGGCGCGCGAGGGCGCCGATTTCATCCAGGTATTCCGCTACTTCTGCGCCGAAGGGCAGAACAACGAGGAGAGCTTCGCCTCTGCCCAGCGCGTCTTCCGCGGCGTGCCACCGACCGGCGGCGCTGCATTCACCAAGGACACCGTGTACCTGCGCGGGCTGGTGTCTGTACATACCTTCTTCCGCCACATGCTTGCCGAAGACCGCCTGCAGGTGTGCCGCTGGTTGTTCGCCGGCAAGATGTCGCTGACCGATGCGATCGCCTTCGCACCGCTGTTCGAAGAAGGCATCCTGCGCCCGCCCCGCTGGTTGCCACACTGGGTCAGCCGCGCCAACGGGCTGGCCGGCATGCTGGCGTTCTCGCTGTTCGCCAACCGCATCCGCATGGACCAGCTGGTCGCCGAATGATGCGTTGCATCCGGGCACGCTGCGTCGCGCGACGGGTCGCGTTTCATCTGGAGCGCGCCATAACGTAAGAATGCTTTCATCTTCCGCTCGCATGATGGTCATGCACCTGCAGTGCGCAGGTCACCACCCCACATGCAACGGACGACCATGCTTACCCGACCCCTGACGATCGCGGTTGCGATCGCGCTGTGCGCCGCCAACGCCCACGCCGCCGATGTAGCCGCCACCACCGGTGCAACCACCGATGCGAGCGCCGCGCTCAGCGCGCAGACCCTGGACACCGTGTCGGTGATCGGCCAGGGTGAAACCCGCCAGGTCCAGCGCATCACGGCGGTGGACAAGCAGGTGCTGCCGCCGGGCACCAGCGGCCAGAAGATCCTCGACCGCCTGCCCGGCGTGTCGGTGCAGTCCAACGATGCGTTCGGGGCCAACGAAGAATCGCAGAGCATCACCCTGCGCGGCTTCGACAAGAGCCGCCTGGGCTACACGCTCGATGGCATTCCGCTGGGCGACAACAGCTACGGCAACTACAACGGCCTGAGCATCGCCCGCGCGCTGATCGCAGAAAACCTGGCCGGTGCCGAACTGTCGCAGGGCATCGGTTCGCTGGGCGTGGCCTCCACCAGCAACCTGGGCGGCACTGTCCAGTATTTCTCGCAGGACCCGTCCACCGAATTTGGCGGTCGTGCCAGCGTCACCGTCGGCGATGACAACCAGCGTCGCGGTTACCTGCGCGTGGACACCGGCGACATCAACGGCTTCTCGGCCTACGTCTCAGGCGTGCACCAGGAGGCGGATATGTGGGCCGAGCCGAACCAGAACCAGACCACCCGCCAGTTCAACGCCAAGGCGGTATGGAACGTGGGCGACAACCGCTTCGGCGCGTTTGCCGCGACCTCGCGCGTGAGCCAGGCCAACTATGCCTACCTGTCCAAGAGCATGCTGGCGCGCGGGCTGGGCTACGACTGGAACATCTACGCCCCGGACTGGGATCGCGCGGTGGCCGCGGCCTACTGCGCGCCGGGCACCTACAACGCACAAAAGTGCGCCTTCAGCGGTGGCGTCAACAGCATCGACGATGCGTACTACCAGAGCCGCGCGCTGCGCGACGACAATCTGTACTCGCTGGATGCCGATCTGGCGCTGGGCGAGACCTCGCGCCTGAAGCTGCTGGCCTACCACCATGAGAACCGCGGCCAAGGCCACTGGTGGGCGCCAGGCCAGCCGTCCAACCCGGGTACCGCGCAGGCGCTGCCGATCTCCATCCGCAGCACCAACTACACCATCAACCGCCAGGGCATCACCGCGGCGCTGAGCTGGCAGTGGGGCATCCACGCGCTGGAAGCGGGGCTGTGGTACGAGCGCAACGACCACAACGTCGAGCGCAATTTCTACTACATCACCGGCCCGTTCCTGGATGACGGCTACCTCAACCACCCCGACCGTCGCCTGTTCGACCAGGACTTCGACATCCGCACGCGCCAGTTCTACGTGCAGGACCGCATGCGTTTCCTCGATGACCGCCTCACTGTCGATGTGGGCATCAAGAGCCCGAACACGCGCATGACCGCCAACGCCAGGCCGGGCACCGAGGCCAGCTACGCCTCCGGGACGCTGACCGCGAAGGAGGCGGTGCTGCCGCAGGCGGGCATCGGTTTCAAGCTCAGCCAGAACCAGGAGCTGTTTGCCTCTTACTCGGAGAACATCGCCGCCTTCGTCGGTGGCGGCAGCGGTGGCCCGTTGCAGGTATCCCCGGAATCGTTCGCCGCCAGTGCGGGGCTGGAGCCGGAGAAGTCGAAGACGCTGGAAGCCGGTTTCCGGACCTTCGGCGAGAAGTACCAGGCCTCGATCGCGGCCTACCATGTGATGTTCGACAACCGCCTGCTGTCGCTCAATCCCTGCACGAGCATCGAGGTGGGCACGCGTCCGGAGTGCATCACCCGCTTCATCAACGTAGGCTCGGTGAAGAGCCAGGGCGCGGAGTTGACCTTCATCCTCAAGCCGGTCGAGGGCCTGCAGTGGTACAACGCGCTGTCCTGGAACAAGTCCACCTACGAGGATGACTACACCTCCGGCGGTGCGATCGTGCCGGTGGCCGGCAAGATCACGGTGGATACGCCGCAGCGGATGGCCTCCAGCGAGATCAGCTGGAACCGCGACGGGTTCTTCGCCAGCCTGCGCGCCAAATACACGGGCAAACGTTACTACACCTACACCAACGACCAGTCGGTGGCCGGGGTGACGACGGTCGATGCGGGTGCGGGGTATTCATTCGGTCCGGGGCTGGGCCTGCGCGACATCAAGGTGTCGCTCAACGCGACCAACCTGACCAACAAGCGCTACGCCGGCCAGCTCAGTTCGTTCGCCCCGACCGATCCGAACGGCACCCGCTACGCGATCCACGCCAGTGCGCCGCGCCAGGTGTTCATGACGGTGGCCGCTGAATTCTGAAGCATCTCGCGTGCCGGGCCGCTGTTTTGGTCGGGTACGGGTGGGGTGGCGGGACACGCCGCAAGTACGTCCCTGTAGGCGCGCATGCGCCATCCATGGCGCATGACGGTCCCGCCACCCCACCCGTACCCGCCCTTGACAGTTTGCGGGTGCTCAACAAGAAAGCGGGATGCAGTGCGGCGCGTTGCGCGCCGCTGGTTGCTCTGCGCGGCTGTGTTCCAGCCAAGGCCACCGGCCAACTGTCCAGGGCGGGGGTGTGCAGCGTCGCGGGACACGCTGCAAGTACATCCCTGTAAGCTCGCGTG
>NZ_JBFULC010000089.1:0-11425 GCF_056400525.1 Stenotrophomonas sp. P5_A9 | reverse complement strand
GGTAGGCCCCTGGGCAAAATAAAGGAGGAGGCCGCCACGCGGCCGGGGGACATTTGCGCCAGGGGCCTACCGGCGGCTACGGGGCCCGGACGCTTGCGACAAACCCAAGCGGAAACAGCATCAAGATCCACACCCCGCGCCTGAATTATCCGATACCACATGCACAACGCCGCGCACCATCCACCACGGCCCTTGCAAACAGGACGCCGCCGTTGAGAAGGAAACAAAAAAAGCGCGCCCGAAGGCGCGCCCTGTTTCTACGTTCGGCTACCGCGATACGCTGGAATCAGCGCTTGGCAGCGGCCGCGACCTTCAGGCCGCTGGCATCGACGCTCTTCACGCCCTTGATGCCCTTGGTCACGCGAAGTGCCTTGTCATGCTCGGCCTGGCTGGCCACGGTGCCCTTCAGGGTCACCACGCCATTGACCGTTTCCACCATCACCTCGGTACCCGGAACGTTCTTGCTGGTGAGCAGATCGGTCTTGACCTTGGTGGTGATCCAGCTATCGGTCACCGGCGCGTCGGAGTCATGCGTATCGGCATGGGTCATGGCGGCATGGTCGGTGGTCTTCGGCGGATCCTTTGCCATCGCCGACGACGTACCCAGAACCATGCCGAGGGCCAGCGAAGCAGCAAGCAGAGTGCGCRTAGTGTTGGTCATGTTCGGTGTCTCCTTGGGTGTGTGGCCAGTGTCGGGGGAAGCGCGTGTGCGGCACGTGGGCGGAACATAACGCTGCCGTGAACCACTCAGGTTCCTTGCCGGCTGTTCATGTTCCTCCGCGCGGCCGCAGCCGCTACGCTGACCCTCCCCCTCTCTCCTCTGGAGCTCACCATGGCCACGGCCCTGCAGGTGGGACTGATCGGCTACGGCCTGGCCGGCAGCGTCTTCCATGCCCCGTTGATCCAGCACACCCCCGGCCTGACGCTGCACAGCATCGTCAGTTCGCAACGCGACCGGCTCCTGCGCAGCTTCACCGACGTGCGCATCTGCGCGCATGCACAGCAACTGTTCGATGACCCGGCCGTGGATGCGGTGGTCATCGCAACCCCCAACGCCGAGCATGCACCGCTGGCCATCGCCGCACTGCAGGCCGGCAAGCACGTGCTGGTGGACAAGCCCTTCACCCTGGACGTGGCGCAGGCCGAGGCGGTGGTGCAGGCCGCGCAGGCGGCGGAACGGGTTGCCACGGTGTTCCAGAACCGGCGTTTCGATGCCGACTTCCTCAGCCTGCGCCAGCTGCTCGACAGTGGCGTGCTGGGCGACGTGGCCGAGTGCCACTCGCACTTCGACCGCTACCGCCCGCAGGTGCGGGATCGCTGGCGGGAGAGCGACGTGCCTGGTGCCGGCCTGTGGATGGACCTGGGCCCGCATCTGCTCGACCAGATGCTGCAGCTGTTCGGCTGGCCGGCGGCGATCAGCGCCGACATCACCGCACAACGCGACCACGCACGCAGCGATGACTACTTCCACGCGGTGCTGCATTACCCGCGGCACCGCGCGATCGTGCACGCCGGCTCGCTGGTCGCCGCGGCCAATCCGCGCTTTGCGGTGCACGGGCACGTGGGCAGCTATCTCAAGGACGGCCGTGACGTGCAGGAAGACCAGCTGCGCGATGGCATTGCGCCCGGCGCGCCGGGCTGGGGTCTGGATCCGCTGCATGGCCAGCACGTCGTGGTCGATGAGCACGGCCGCAGCCAGCGCAGCACGGTCGACAACGTGCCCGGCGACTACCGGCGGCTGTACGCGGCGTTCCGCGACGCGATGCTGGGCAGCGGCGCGCCCACGGTGAGCGCGGATGAGGCACTGCAGTTGATGCGCCTGCTGCAAGCCGGGGCGGAGAGTGCGCGCAGCGGGCGGCGGGTGGATCTGTGCGCATCTTCGGGCGGCGCCGATGCGCGCACCTGATCAACCTCTGCGAGGAGCCGGCCAGCGGCCGGCACTACCGTGATCCCGCCACCCACCGGCTGCATCGGCGGTCTTATTCGGTCTTGATCGCGTGGCCGCCGAACTCGTTGCGCATCGCCGCCAGCAGGCGATCGCTGAAGGAGTTCTTCTCGCGAGAGCGCAGCCGCTCCAGCAGCGACAGGGTGATCACCGGTGCCGGCACGTCCAGGTCGATCGCCTCGGCGACGGTCCAGCGGCCTTCGCCGGAATCTTCCACGTACGGGGCAATGCCATCGAGCTGCGGGTTGCGGCCAAGCGCATCGGCGCTGAGGTCCAGCAGCCACGAACGCACCACGCTGCCGTGCTGCCAGGCCTTGGCAACCTGGGCAAGATCGAGGTTGAACGCGGTCTTGTGCTGCATCAGCGCAAAGCCTTCGGCGTAGGCCTGCATCATCCCGTACTCGATACCGTTATGGACCATCTTGCAGAAGTGGCCGGCACCGGTCGGCCCGACATGCGCCCAGCCGCGGTCTTCGCCCGGCGCCAGCGTGCGGAAGATCGCCCCCACCCGCTCCACTGCCTCCGTGTCACCCCCGATCATCAGGCTGTAGCCTTCCTGCAGGCCCCACACGCCGCCACTGGTGCCGCAGTCGATGTAGCTGACGTCCTCGCCCAGCAGCTGGCCGGCGCGACGCATCGAATCTTTGTAATACGAGTTGCCGCCGTCGATCACCACGTCGCCTTCGGACAGGTGCGGTGACAGCGCGGCCAGGGTCTGGTCCACCACCTCGCCGGCCGGCACCATCAGCCACACCACGCGCGGCACCGGCAGCTGCGCCAGCGCATCGGCGACCGACGCGCTGACCTCGAAGCCGCGCTTGGCCGCGCTCGCGCGCGCGCCTTCACCGGGGTCGACGCCGATCACCCGATGGCCGCCGCGATGCAGCCGCTCGGCCATGTTGGCGCCCATCTTGCCCAGCCCGATCATTGCAATATCCATGTGTCACCTTCCAGCGTGCGAGTTGTGTTGCGGGGATGCTGCCGGCGGGGAATCGCACTGGCGAAGGCGTGCGTCGATCCAGCGCCGGTACAGCGTGGTATGCAGGTTGTGCAGGCCCAGCTCGAAGGCAAACGGCGTCCGCGGATTGCGGTCGAGCAGGCGTGCGATGTGGTACCCGACAGGACGTATACCGCGAGGATGCACGTAAATCACGAACCCCTGGTAGAACGGATCGTCCAGCAGCGCATCGAGTTCGGCCAGCAGCGGTTTCTGCTCGGCCGGCAACCCGTTGCGCCAGACCGGATCGCGCTCGGCCAGCAGCCGTTCGAAGCGGCGCGGCCCGGGTCCGGGCATGCGCTGGGCCAGCGCCCAGATCTGCCGGTTGATGGCGTCGTAATGGGTAAACCCGTCGTGCGCGCGCAGCGCACGGGCCGCCGCGTCGCTGACATTGACCACCACGAAGTTCTCGGCCTGGTTGTTGATGTCGTCCAGGAATTCGCGGTCGAACACGTGCTCGATGAAGCCCGGCGCGCCGACGAACGCCTGCCGGCCCAGCTGTGCGGTCTTGCGCGCCTTGCCATCGGCAAGGAACTCACCCGCGTGCCGGCCGAGCAGGATGCTGTCGGTCTCGTGCAGGGTCAGGAACGTGCCAATGGACAACTCGGCGGGCGTGAACTCGGCATCGAATGCCGCATCGCCGTACAGCTCGCGCTGGGTGGCCAGCTGCGCGATCTGGCGCCCCACCCCGCACTCGCTGCGGACCCGGCCATCGTAGAAGTGCTGCAGCGCCACGCTGTTGCGGCCGGCAGGTGCATACCCCCGACCGAAGCTGCGGAAGCGCTGCCAGCCCTGGGCCTGCGCGCCGCGCGCGCCGAAGCCGATCCAGCCCAACTGCAGTGCCGAAAACCGGTACCCCGGATTGTCCTGCAGCTGCGTGGTCGCACGCCGGGTGGCCTGCCCAAGCTTGAACGCATACGCGCACAGCGTGGCCGGATCGTCCAGCAAGGCCGTCATGAAGTCAGCGCGACGCGCGGGATCCCAGTCCCGGGGCAGCTGCACCCGCAGGTCACCGGCCTGCTGCGCCTGGGCCAGATCGGCGCGCTCGCAGACGGGGCCGCCGTGCACCACCGGCGCGCGGATGGGCGCGTCGGTGAAGCGCCAGCCGAGTTCTTCAAGCAGCGGCTGGGTACAGGCCGGCGCGGGCGCGGCGACGGCACTCGCCATGGCCACGCCCGCAAGTAGCAAGCCGGCCAAGGCCATCACCCAACGGCGGGGCGCGCATGATGCAGTGGGCAACGACACCGGTCCGCCTGATCAGTGCGACGGCACCGGCGTACCCGCCACGGCGGCCGGCGCCGCAGGCACATCGGCCGCAGCCGGTGCAGCGGCCGGTGGTTCAGACGGCGCCGGTGCAGGCGCGGCCGCCGCGGCCGGCAGGTACTGCTGCAGCCGATCAAAGAAGCGGCGGTAGAAGTCCGCATCCTGCACCGTGCTGCTGGCGACCKTCACCAGCGAATCGTCATTGCTGCCGAACGGCAGCGACACCGAGCCCAATGCGCCCACGCCGACACTGGCCGAGGTCGGGCTCTTCTTCAAGGCATAACGGTCCTGCACGGCACTGACGAAGACCAGCGACTGGTCGCCGCGTGGCGCGCAGGAAATACGCAGCACCAGCTGCTCGTGTTCGTCATCGCGCGGCTGGAAGTTCTTGTTGCCTTCCACCGCCGCGGTGTCGGCCCGGGCAATCGCATAGCCCTGGCTGAGCAGGGTGCGCCGTGCCGCTTCGCAGGCCTGCGCCGGGGCGCCGGGCACGCTGCGCGAATAGGTGTCGCCGGAGTCGAACGATTCACGGATCAGCGTGCTGTCAGCGGCGCGACCGCCACAGGCGGTCAGCGAGGCGACCAGCAGACCTGCCGGGATTGCGTGATACAGGCGCATGCGCGCTCCTGCGAGAACAGACGCCTCCAGCATAGCCCCGCCCGCGTATGCACCGGGTTTACATAGCGAAGGGGCGGCGCAATGGCCGGCCCTTCGTTTGTCGGGTGTTCACCGAAACCGGCCACCGGCTTCGCGCGCGCGAGGGGCCGGGGGCCGGGGGCGGGGGGGGGGGGTAGAGCCGAGCCATGCTCGGCTTGCTTTGGCTCGGCTCGGCTTGCTTTGGCTCGGCTCGGCTTGCTTTGGCTCGGCTCGGCTTGCCTTGGCTCGGCTTGCCTGTGCCCATGGCGCGGTCGGTGAGCGCAGCCGAGCATGGCTCGGCCCTACCCCCGTCCGTCCGCGACCGGTCAGTCGGCCCAGCGGCCCACGGCGGTGGACTGCGGCAGCACCTGCGCCGACAGCGGGCGGTCGGCTTCCAGCAGGTTGACCGCATCGGACAGGATCGACGCCGACTCGCGCAGCAGCGGGTCCGGACGCTTCTCGGCGGCCTTCTCACGGGCGGCATCCTTGACGATGTCGCGCTCGTTGCCGGTCAGGCCGTCGTCATTGCTGTCGTCGGCCAGCGGGTCCAGGTCCAGGCCCAGCTGCTTGCGGATCGCCTGGCGCTCGGTGCGCTGCTTGTCCTGCTTCTCACGCTCGGCGCGGCGCTCGGCCTCGTTGAGCGAGATGTACTTCTTGGCCTTCTCGGCGCGGAACTGCTCCACGTCCTCGTTCCACCACTGGAATTCCTTGTCGGCGGCAATGCGCGCGGCATGGCGGGTTTCCAGTTTGGGCAGCAGCGGGCCGAAGTTGCCGTACTGGGTATGCGGCACCGAGGCGATGCGGGTCCACGGCAGGGCGTTGTCGTAGGTGCTTTCGCCGTACTCGCTGGCATCCACGCTGGCCGGGAAGGCCAGGTCCGGCACCACGCCCTTGTGCTGGGTGCTGCTGCCGCTGACGCGGAAGAACTGTGCGATGGTCAGCTTGACCTGCCCATAGCGCTGGGTTTCCCCGCTCGGCCAGCGGTCCAGGTCGACGATGTTCTGCACGGTGCCCTTGCCGAAGGTGGTCTCACCGATCACCAGGCCACGACCGTAGTCCTGGATGGCACCGGCGAAGATTTCCGACGCCGACGCCGAGCCACGGTTGATCAACACCGCCAGCGGACCGTCCCACGCCACCGCTTCGCTGCGGTCGCTGTTGACGGTGACGCGGCCACCGGACTCGCGCACCTGCACCACCGGGCCCTGTTCGATGAACAGGCCGGTCAGCTCGATGGCCTCATCCAGCGAACCACCGCCGTTGTTGCGCAGGTCCAGCACCACGCCATCGAGCTTGTCGGCCTTGAAGCCGGCCAGCAGCTTGGCCACGTCGCGGGTGGCCGAGGCGTAGTCGGTCGCGTTGCGGCGACGGCCTTCGAAGTCCTGGTAGAAGGTGGGCAGCTTGATCACACCGACCTTGCGCGCCGGCTCACCGTCCTTGGCCGGGATGGCCAGGGTCTCGCCCTTGGCGGCCTGCTCGGCCAGACGCACCTTCTGGCGGGTCAGCACCAGCGTGTGGTGCTTGCCGTCCACGCCCTCTTCGGCCGGAATGAATTCCAGCCGCACCTGGGTGTCTTTCTTGCCGCGGATCTTGGCCACCACGTCATCGATGCGCCAGCCGATCACATCCTCGATCGGCCCGGACTTGCCCTGGCCGACACCGACGATGCGATCCCCCGCCTTGAGCGTGCCGTTGACCGCCACCGGACCGCCAGCGATGACCTCGCGGATGACCACCATGTCGTCCTGGCGCTGCAGCTGCGCGCCGATGCCTTCCAGCGACAGCGACATGGCCTGGTTGAAGTTCTCGGCGGTGCGCGGGGTGAAGTAATCGGTGTGCGGATCGACCGCGCTGGTGTAGGAATTGAGGAAGAACTGGAACACGTCCTCGCCCTTCAACTCATTGACCGACTTTTCCAGCGTCGCATAACGCTTGTCCAGCGTCTTGCGGATCTCCGCCGGCTGCTTGCCCGCCAGCTTCAGCCGCAGCCAATCGTTCTTGACCGACTTGCGCCACAGATCGTCCAGCTCGGCATTGCTCGCCGCCCACGGCACGTCCTTGCGGTCGTACTCGAACTTTTCATCGGTGCTGAAATCGAAATCCTGCTTGAGCAGCTTGCGCGCATACCCGATGCGCTCGCCCACGCGCTGCTTGTACACCGCAAACACCTGGAACGCCGGCTCCAGCTCACCGCCACGGATCGCCGTGGCGATGTTCGCCTCGAACGGCGCGAAGCGCGTCACATCGGCCTGCGTAAAGAACTGCTTGCTGCCATCCAGCGCTTCCAGGTAACGCTTGAACACGTCCTTGGAGGTGGCCGCATCCAGCGCGCGCGGCCGATAGGCATAGCGGCTGTCGGACAGCAGTCCGTAGACCAGCTTGGAGGTGGTCACCTGGTCGGGCGTCGCCGCCGACGGCAGTGCCGGCGAATCAGCGTAGGCGGCCAGTGCCAGCGGCGCGGTAAGCGCCAGGGCCATCAGGAATGCGGGGGCTTTGAATTTCATCGACTTGCTCATGGCACCTTGCCAACGGGGAGACTGCGTGCGGATCAGACCACACGACAGTGCCGAAAGTTGCGGGGTTTGTCATCCATCCCCGCGCAACGGGGATTTCCAGCCTAAACCGGGGCCTGTAGCAAATTGTGAATGGCGCAGGCGAAGGCGGCGGCCGCCAGCCGCTGGAGGCGGGAAGGACGACAAAGGGAGGTCGGGCGCAGACGATGGCAAGGCGGCGCTACGCACACCCACCAGCGCGCGTTGCGCACCGGGATAAACGAGGATCGTTCAGAAATGAACGCACCGGTGGGCTTTCACAGCGAATGAAGCAACTGCCGCTGCTCGCCCCGGCCGCTACGCCGAACCCTGTCAAGGCGGGGGCAGGCCGCCCTCTCCAGGACCGTTGGCGCCATGGGCCGGAGGCACTGCGCCCGACGGGTTGGGCAGGACGTCCAACACCGGTATTTGCCGTCGGTGCGGGACTGCATCGACGAGCAAGGCGTCAAAACGAGCACCATGGAGGGGCCCCGGCGTGTCCTGGAGAGGGCGGCCTGCCCCCTCCAAGCGCATGAACGAATGAAGCGCTGCTTCAAAAGCCTCAGGCGTCAAACGCCTCAGGCAACACCGGCACCCTTGGCCTGCACATCGGCATGGTACGAAGAACGCACCATCGGCCCCGAGGCCACATGGCTGAAGCCCAGCTCGTACCCGTAGTCCTCAAACGCCTTGTATTCCTCCGGCGTCCAGTAACGCAGCACCGGATGATGGTGCGGCGTCGGCTGCAGGTACTGACCGATCGTGATCATGTCCACGTCGTGCGCACGCAGATCGCGCATCGTCGCCCGCACCTGCTCCAGCTCCTCGCCCAGACCCAGCATGATCCCCGACTTCGTCGCGATCGACGGATGCTGCGCCTTGAAATTCTTCAACAGCGTCAGCGACCACTGGTAATCCGCGCCCGGCCGCACATTGCGGTACAGATCCGGCACCGTCTCGATGTTGTGGTTGAACACATCCGGCGGATTGGTCGCCAGGATATCCAGCGCACGCTCCATCCGCCCCTTGCCGCGGAAGTCCGGTGTCAGCACCTCGATCCGCGTCGCCGGCGACCGGGCCCGGATCGCCCCGATGCAGTCGGCGAAATGCTGCGCACCGCCATCACGCAGATCATCCCGATCCACACTGGTCACCACCACATACTTCAGGCCCATGTCGGCCACCGTCTGCGCCAGGCTCGCCGGCTCGTTCGCATCCGGCGGCTTCGGCCGACCATGCGCAACATCGCAGAACGAACAGCGCCGCGTGCACACCTCGCCCAGGATCATGAACGTCGCCGTCCCATGACTGAAGCACTCGTGGATGTTCGGGCAGCTCGCCTCCTCGCAGACGGTCACCAACCGGTTCTCGCGCAGCTTCGCCTTCAGCATCTGCACCGCGTTGCCTGACGGAATCCGCACCCGGATCCACGACGGCTTGCGCAGCACCGGCGCGTCGGCAAACTGCACGGGCGAGCGGCCGATCTTGTCACCGCCCAGCTGTTTGACGCCCGTCTGCAACGGTGCAGCGGACGGCGTGTCGCCCTGCACGATCTGCAGGGGAATGAGGCGAGCGGTCGATTCAGTCATGGCCTTGGTCGGCGGCGTTACGCCGCGTCAGTCAGATCGGGCAATTCAAGGGTCGGCTGGAGGTCCAGGCCGAACTGGCGGGCCAGATGGCCCAGCAGCACCGGCGTCACGGCCGCCATGCCGGACGGTCCCCCCAAGTCTACCACCGAGGTCACCTGCAGCCCTTCGTAGCCACAGGGGTTGATGCGGTGGAACGGCTCCAGGTCCATGGCCACGTTGAAGGCCAGCCCGTGGAAGGTGCAGCCGCGGCGGACCCGGATGCCCAGCGCGGCGACCTTCGCCCCGCCCACATAGACCCCGGGCGCGCCGTCCAGCCGTTCAGCGCCGATATTCCATTCGTCCAGCGTGTCGATGATCGCCTGCTCGATCCGGCACACGTAATCGCGCACCCCGATCCCCAGACGACGCAGCTGCAGCAGCGGATAGACCACGATCTGGCCCGGCCCGTGATAGGTCACCTGGCCGCCACGATCCACATGCAGCACCGGAATATCGCCCGGCGCCAGCACGTGTTCCTCCTTGCCGGCCTGGCCCAGCGTGAACACCGGATCATGCTCGACCACCCACAACTCATCGGCGGTGGTGTCATCACGCGCATCGGTGAAACGCTGCATTGCATGCCAGACCGGAGCATAGGCCTGCCGGCCGAGCTCACGCACGATCGCCGGCTGTGGCGGGCGCGCCCCCGGTGAGGCGGCGGTTTCGCAGGCGCTTACAGCGTCCACTTCACTTCCGGGTGGTCGCGCAGTGCCGTGTGCGCGGCATCGTACTGCTCGCGGTTGTCGGCCTTGAACACCAGCCGCACCGACACATACTTGCCGTTGGACGAGTGTTTCCAGCTGACCCGTTCGGTCAGTACTTCGACGCCGGCCAGCTCAAGCAGGCGCGGCAGTTCGCGTTCCAGCTCCATACCAGCCGCGCCCATGGCGCTGAGTTCAAACTGGCCGGGGAACTGGAAGCCGTGGTCGGGGTTGTCAGACGAGATCTCCATAACCGCGATTATGGGGACGCCGGCGGCCGAACCCAAGCGCTGCATGATCGTGCCTATAGCGGCACCCAACGCGACGTGAAAATCGGCGTTCACCAGCAAAACGTATCGGTGCGCGCGCGGCGCTGGCCAAAGCATCACGCGCTGACTACGCTGCTCCGGCATAAAAACAGAACACATCCTGAGCGGGAATCCCATGTCGTTGAAGCCCTATGCGTTGTCGGCCGCACTCGCCGGCGCCCTGGCGCTCGTCGCCCCTGCGGCGCAGGCCGCCAACCAGTGCGGTCCGGATGCGATGCGCGAGCACCCRCCGCAGGTCAATTTCCGGGTCGACAACGATCTGTTCGGCGGGGCCGACCAGGACCAGGGCTACACCAACGGCGCGCAGATCACCTTCGTCTCGCCCAATCTGGTCGATTACACCGATGACCCCTGCCTGCCGCGGCTGGCACGCTGGGTGAACCGCCATCTGGAGAAGCTGCACCCGGGCGAGTTCGAGCAGCAGAACATGATCTTCAGCCTGGCCCAGGGCATCTTTACGCCCACCGATTTCACCCGCAAGGACCTGATCGAGGACGATCGGCCCTACGCTGGCGTGCTGATCGGCAGCTTCGGCTACAACGCCCGGCGCGGCGACCGGCTGCAGACCACGCAGCTGGCGATCGGCGTGGTGGGGCCGTGGGCACTGGGCAAGGAAGTGCAGAACGCGGTGCATGACGTGCTGGGCGACGAGAAATTCCAGGGCTGGGACAACCAGCTGCACAACGAGCCGGTGTTCATGCTCACCCACGAGCGGATGCGCCGCTGGCCGGCCGATGCCAGCGTGAACGCCGGCGGCTGGGGCTGGGATGCGATCAGCCACTACGGCGGTGCGGTGGGCAACCTGGCTACCCACCTCAATGCGGGTGGCGAAGTGCGGTTCGGCTGGAAGCTGCCGGACGATTTCGGCAGTACGCCGTTGCGTCCGGCCGGCGAAAACACCGCGCCGACCCGCGGCGGGCGTCCGTCGGGCTGGTCGTGGCACATGTTCGCCACCACCGATGCGGCGTGGGTGATCCGGGATATCACGCTGGACGGCAATACCTTCCGCAACAGCCACAGCGTGGACAAGCGCCACGTGGTGGGCCAGGCCGGGTACGGCGTGGCGGTGATGCGCGGGCGCTGGAAGTTCGCCGTCGCCCGCTACCACAGCACGCGCGAGTTCGACGGGCAGAAGGAAGCGCCGGTGTTCGGCAGTTTCACCATCAGCCGATCGCTGTAACTCCGGGCGGGCGTCCGTCCGAGCCTGCGCCCGACGGCTGCCGGCGAAGGCAGGTAGTGCCGGCCGCTGGCCGGCTCCTCATCAGCCCAGACGCAGGTGCGGACGTGGCGGTCATTGGGTCAAGCGCTGGGTCGACAGCGGTCGTCGGTGGGTCGGGCGCTGGGCTCCCATGCCCTTGGAGGCGAAATAAAGGAGGAGGGGGCGGCCGTAGGCCC
>NZ_JBFULC010000088.1:0-12513 GCF_056400525.1 Stenotrophomonas sp. P5_A9 | reverse complement strand
GGCGCGTCCCGGCGTCGCCAGCACCGCTGGCGATGCGACCGCGGCGGCGGGCGCCTGTTCCGCGCGCGGCCCCAGCCACCACCAGCCCGCCACGCCGATCACCAGTCCCAGTGCGAGCAGTTTGGGCAGTGTCATCGCATCACTCCTGCATCACCACAGGCACCGAGGCGTCCACCGCATCGGCCACCTGCAGGGCATCCCAGTTGGTCATGCGCACGCAGCCGTGCGATTCGGTCTTGCCCACATGGCCCGGCTCGGGCGTGCCGTGCAGGCCGTAGTGCGGCTTGGAGATATCGATCCAGACCCGGCCGACCGGGTTGTTCGGGCCGGCCGGCAGTAGTGCCTTGCTCTCCTTCTTGCTGGCATCCCAGAACAGCTTGGGGTTGTAGTGGAAGGTCGGCTCGCGCGAGATGCCCAGGATCTTCCAGGTCCCGATCGGCAGCGGATCGTGCTTGCTGCCCGAGGACACCGGGAACTGCGCGTACACCTTGCCCTGTGCGTCATACAGGCGCAGCGTGGAATCGGACTTGTCGATCACCAGCTTGGCCGCCTTGGGCAGCGCCGCCGCGGCGATGTTGGGTACCTGGATCTCGCTGCCGGCCTTGGCCAGGTCCACGCCGGGGTTGAGCGTGCGCAGCAGCTCGGGCGAGGCATGGAAGCGTTCGCCCAGCGACTCCTGCACCGTGGTGAAGCCCAGCGCCTTGAGCTTGGCCTGCTCGGCCGGCTTCTTCGGGATCGGCTGGAACGGGCCGGCCACGTCCTCGGCGGTCAGGGTGTAACGGGCCAGCACGGGCGTGCTGTCCGGCTGCAGCGCCTGCCAGGTGGCATCGTCGAGTTCACCGGTAACCTTGAGGCCGCGGGCGGCCTGGAAACCGGCCACCGCACGCTTCTGGTTCGAGCCGGGCAGGCCATCGATTTCGCCCGGCGAGAAGTGCGCACGGTCCAGCAGCACTTGTGCGTGCAGGTCAGAGCGCACACCGGTGGCCGGCGCGCTGTTCCCGGCGGTGGCGTTTTCGGCAATGGGCGCCGGCAGCGCAGCCGGCGTTTGCGCCCAGGCCGGTGCTGCGCAGGCCAGGGCGAAGGCGAGAAGCGGGGCGGTGGCGCGCGGGCGCAGGATCATCGAGAACGTCCGGTAGGGGGTATGGATTTACCTTGCCGGAGCGATGTGCACGTGTGCCGTGAAAACGCTGACGGGCAGCTGAGTGCGACGCGGTCCCTGGCAGCGTGCACGGCCTGTGAAGCGCCTTGCCTCGTTTGATCGGCGCCGCAGGGCATTCGCGCTATCGTGGGCGCACGTCACTCCGGACAGGGGGTTGCATGGCAGCAGCATGGTGGGCGGCGTTGTACCTGCTGTGCCACGGATTGGCCCTGGCATTGCTGCCGGGCCATGCACAGGCGTTGTCATTTTCGTTCCTGATCGGTGCGCCGCTGCTGGCCGCGCTTGGCTGCCTGTGGCGCATGCGGCTGAGCCAGGCGCGCGTGGGCTGGCTGGCGCTCGCGGTGGGCATGCTGCTGTGGGCCGGCGGCATGGCGTTGAACATGTACCAGGAAATCGGACGCGGCAATCCCGATGCGACGCCGGGCGCCAGCATGCTGCTCTACGTGTTGTACGGGGTGCCGCTGACATTTGCGATGGCGCACCCGCGGCATGAGCCTTGGTACCTGATCCTTATCGATGGCGCGTTGGCGCTGCTGCTGGGCTACCTGTTCTTCGTGCACACCTTTTCCTTCGCCACGGTGAGCGATGCCCCGGCGCAGGGGATAAACAGCCTGCGGGTGATGTTCGACATCGAGAACCTGTTCATCGCGGTGTTCGCGCTGGTGCGCTACCTTGCCAGCGAAGACGGCTCGCGCCGGGTGTTCTTCCGTGCGTTGAGCCTGTTCGCCTGGCTCTATCTGGGGATGGCCGCCTACATCAACCACTTTGCCACCGAGGCAAGCTACGGCGGGTTGACCGATGTGCTGATCGACCTGCCGTTCCTGCTGCTTGCGGTACTGGCACTGCGCGGCGGCGCCGAGGCGGAGGACACCACACCGCGCCGCCTGGCATTGGCGGTGCGCGCGGGCAGCCCGTTGATCCTGCCGGCCGCGCTGCTGGTGGTGTCGGGATTGATGGTGGACAAGCACCCGCACCTGGCCGTGGTCGGCTTCGCGCTGTGGCCACGCTGGGGTCGGGCCTGCGCGGGGTGGTGATGCAGGTACGTGCGATGGAGCGCCAGGACCAGCTGGACGTACTGTCGCGGGTGGACGCATTGACCGGGGTGGCCAACCGCCGCCAGTTCGACCACGTGCTGCAGGCCGAATGGGGCCGCGCGCGCCGCAGCGGGCAGGGCATGGCGTTGCTGATGGTGGACATCGATCACTTCAAACAGTTCAACGACCGCTTCGGCCATCCGCTGGGCGATGTATGCCTGCGCGAGGTCGCCACCACCCTGGCCGGCTGTGCCACGCGCGGGTCGGACGTGGTGGCGCGCTACGGCGGTGAGGAATTCGCGGTGGTGGTTCCCGCGACGACGCGCGAGGGTGCGCTGGCGCTGGCCGAGACCATGCGCCAGGCGGTGGAACGGGTGCGTCTGGCCTCGCCCGGTGCGGTCAACCTGATCGGTGTGACCGTCAGCATCGGCGTGGCGCATGTCGCGCAGATCGCTTCGTCCGATCCCAGTGGCCTGCTGGCAGCCACCGATGCCGCGTTGTACGAGGCCAAGCGGCATGGCCGCAACCGGGTGGTGGAGGCGGACGCTGGCGTGTCATCCGTCGCCGGCGCGACGCCGCGATGAGCCGGTCGCCGCGGCGTGGCGCCCGGCGCTGACAATGGACGCTGCGATCGATGCTGAAGCCAGCGAGCAGCAGCGCAGCGATCCCCCAGCGCATCGCCCTGGACAACCAGGCAGCGCTGGCCACCCGCCACGCCAGTGCGGCAATGCCGCGGGTGGAGCTGTACCGGGCGTTGGGGGGCTGGCAGGGTGGCGAAGCGGTCGCAACGACGGGGACGTCAGGCGCCGGGGCCGCGCATCCCTGATCCGCTGTCGACCGGCCGTCGGGGTGAACCCCGCCGGCCCAGCAGTCGGTAGGGCAGGTAGCCGATCATCAGCACCGGAATCACCGTCAGCGCCGCCCGGAGCACGGTGCCGCCCTCGGGCAGGGCGCTCCAGATGACTTCCAGCAGCATCATGCCGATCAGCATGATCGGACCGCCGGCGGCGATCAGGATGACGCGGCGCACGCCGCGGTTGGGAACGAGGTACACGACGTCGTCGGCCGGCACCGCCGGAGGCGCCGATGCAGTCGGGCCAGGGCGCGGCGCGGGCACGCGCACCGGATCCACCACGTCGCGAAACGGCGCCTGCGGCGGCGACAGCAACGCGTCAAGGTCGGTGCGGTCGATGAGATTGCGGCGTTTCGGGTCCACGCGGCATTCCATGCGTAAAGGCCGCCATGATGGCGGCCCGGTTCCAGTGTCGGGCGGCATGCGCAGCCCGCTCTGGAGAGCGGCGAGGGCAACATGCGGTCGGCACGTTACCATCGCATCGCGCTTCAACGCACGTCGCGCAGCTCCCAATGATGCCCGGCCAGCATGCGCAGGCGCTGCTTGAACACATCGCTGTCGATGCGGGTGGTGGCCACCAGGTTGATGCGCAGGTCGTCCTGCGAGCCGGTGACGGTGGCCGACGGATCGGTGGCCCCCCACTGCGCTTCGACCGCGTCCGGGTCGGGCTGCTTGGCACGCCACTTGTCGAACAGGACGGTGCTGCGCAGGGCATCCTGCAGCTCCTCGGCGAAGCCGGCGGCGCCCTGCGAGCGGAAGGAAAGGTCTGGATCGTTGCCGCGGGCCTTGGACGGGTCCGGCAGGCTGATGTGGTACTGCGTTGACATGGTTACCTCCAGTGAATGCGGCAAGGCTGGCAGAGCCGAAGTGCAATCGGCGTGCAGATCGGCGGCTCAGCCGCTGAAGGTATGCGGTTCGTCGGCAAATCCAATGGTGACCGCGCCCTTGCCGACGTTGACCATGCCGGTCAGGCTCATCACCGACTCGAACAGCTCCACCCCGTGCGCCTGGCAGGTCTGCTGCAGCGTGGCGTAGCCGGGCAGGGCCTGCAGGTCGGCCAGCTCGCCGCCGTAGCTGACGCATACGGTGGGCGTCAGCAGCCCGGCCTTGACCCGCTGCCCGACGAAATCGAACAGCTTCTGCACCGCGTTGTCGAAGCCCTTGATCTTGGCCACCGGCCCGGTCTGCCCGCGGTAGCCATGCAGTACCGGCTTGATGTCCAGCGCGCTGCCCAGCGCCGCGCTGAGCAGGCCGACGCTGCGGTCGCCCTTGTGCCGGGCGCGGGCGCGCATGTAGTACAGGTCGCGCGTGACCATGTAGCCGTGCACGTTCTGCGCCAGCATTTCCAGCCGTTCGCGGATCTGCTGCACGCTCACGCCACTGGCGCGCAGCCGCACCGCTTCCACCGCGGTCACGCCCTGCGCGGCGAACAGGTTCTGGGTATCGAGCACGCGCAGGGCAAACGGCGTATTGAAGCCAGCTGCCTGGCGCACCGGCTTGTAGTCGTTGAGGATCGCGAAGCTGGCCTGCATCGCGTTGTCATGGATGGGGCTGCGGGTCTTGGTGATCGTCATGCAGAACACATGGTCGTAATCGATCACCAGCTTGCCCAGGAACAGGTCGCGGATCTGGGTGACGCTGAACGGAATGGTCTCCGCTTCGGCGCCGTGTTCGGCCACGTGGGCATGCAGGAAGCTGAGCGTGGCCTGCTCGTCGCGATGGTCGGCGAGCACCGCTTCGCCGATCCGCACCGTGATTGGCAGCAGCACGATGTTGTGTTGTTCGATGAAGTCCTGCGGCAAATCGCAGGCAGAGTCGACGACGATTCCGATGCGCATCCTGAGCCCCCCTCAAGGCCGGTTGTAGGTTCGGAAGTGTGAAAGCTATCTCAAAATCGTCGACGCTGCCTGAGCGGCCAGTCAGCTTGCCGGTCGGCTGCGCTCCACCGCCACCGGCAGGTTATCGATCCGTGCCCATTCGCCGCGCTGCAGCATGGTCGGGTCGGCCAGTACGGCCTGCATCAGGCCGTGCGCCTCGTTGCCCCAGAACAGTTCGCCATCGATGGCCAGGGTCGGTACCCCGAACACCCCGGCGCTGATCGCCGCTTCGGTGTTCTGCCGCAGCTGCTCCTTCACCGACGGCGCCGATACCGCTGCGGCCACGTTGGCCACTTCCAGCATCGCGCCCGGCAGGGCCAGCGCGGCGGGGGTATCGGCGGCGTGGCCATCGCGCCAGATCCAGTTGAACAGGATGTCCACGGCCTGGTGGCTGGCTTCGGCGGCCAGGCACAGCCGCAGCGCGGCCAGGGGATTGAACGGGTGCCCGGGCGGGAAGCGCAGCGTCACCCCCTGCTGCTGCGCCTGCCACAGTACTTGCCGGTAGGTGAAGCGGCGCTTTGCCGGGATCTCGGCCGGGCCCAGGTTGCCCAGGTGGTGCAGCACCGCACCGAAGGCGATCGGCACCGGCGTGATCCGCTCGAACTGCGGCAGCTGCTTGAGCTGCTGCCAGTGCAGATAGGCGAACGGCGAGACGAAATCAAAGTACCAGCGCAGCGCCATCGGGAATTCCTTGCAGGTGGATGCGGCGGGGGCGGGCCCCGCCGCGGAAGGCGGCTCAGCGCGAGTATGCGCGTGGTTCGGCCGAAGCCGGGGCCAGGTAGCGATCGCGCAGTTCGGTCTGCCGCGAGCGCATCGGCATCGGCCGGCCGCCCAGCCACACCTGCTCGGCGTAGTGGCCCACGTCCAGCGGGTCGCCTTCCCACAGCACCAGGTCGGCCAGCTTGCCGACCTCGATCGTGCCGATCCGCTCGCCCACGCCCAGCACCTGTGCCGGCACCCGGGTCAGCCCTGCCAGGCCATCCTGCCAGGGCAGGCCATTGGCCACCGCATTGCCGGCCAGCTGGCGCATCTTGCGCGCGTTGTGTGAGGCATCCTCGCGCTGGGCGAAGCTGACCTGCACGCCAGCGGCACGCAGGCGCGCGGCGTTCTCCAGAGTGGCACCGATCTGGTCGAAGCTGGCCGGCAGGTTGCCCAGCGCGTCAACGAACACCGGTACGTTGGCCTGCGCCAACTGCGGTGCCACCCGCCACGCTTCGGCACCCCCGGCGATGGCGATCTTCACGTTTTCGCGGGCCGCCCAGCGCAGCAGCTGGCGGATGTCGGCGGCGCGGTCGATCTGCACTACCAGCCGCCCGTGGCCGCCGAGGTAGCGGGCCAGCGTGGCGCGGCCGGCGGGGGTCAGCAATGCGTGCGGCGAATCGGCAGGCACGCGACCACGCGCTTCGCTGACCATCTGTTCGAGCAGCATCCATTGCGCCGCGCGCGAGCTGCCGGTCAACTCGGCGCCGGACGCGCCCAGACGGAGGTACAACGCCAGTGGCCCGATCGGATCGGTGCTGCCATCCAACCGCACCACGCCGCCCTGGCCGGCGATGAAACCACCGCCGCTGTTGGCCCCCAACGCGGTGAACCCGATCCCGTCCAGTCGGGCCACCGGGATCAGCACCGAGTCGGGGTTATAGGCCAGGCTCACATCGAATTCCGGTCGCAATGGCTGGTCGTCCAGCTTCAGCGTGCTGTCCACCGTGGCCGACTCGCCGGACACTTCCTCGATGCCGATGTCGGTGATGCCACCGAACAGCGCCGGGGTCAGCGGCTTGCCTGCAGCCTCGACCACCACGGTGCCAGCCGGTGCCGACAGACCTGCGCCGACCGCGCGGATGATGCCGCCCTGGACCAGCACGTCGGCGTGCTCCAGGCTGCCGCGCGCGCTGGCGGTGTGCACCGTGGCATTGCGCACCAGCAGGTCCTGCGCCTGCGCCGGCAGGGCGGCCAAGACCAGCAAGGTAGTGCCGAGCCACGCTCGGCAACGCGCCGAACTACTCCAAGCGCGCCTCATGGCCGGACCTCCTGGCCCAGCATGAAGTCCGACAGCGGCTGCCGCCGCGCATCGTGGCGGTCGTAGACCTGATGTCCGTCGATATAGACCTGTTCGGCCTGCGCGTAGGAACTGAAGGGACTCCCGTTCCACACCACCACATCGCCCATCTTGCCCGCCTCCAGGCTGCCCGTCTGCTTCTCCACGCCCAAGGAGCGTGCCGCGTTGAGCGTCAGCCACATCATCGCGCGCTCCGGCGCGATCGTGAGACCGGCGCGGCGCGCGTTGGCGATCGCCTTGGCTGCTTCCTGGTTGAGCCGCTGGATGCCTTCGGGCGAATCGGAATGCACGATCGCACAGCTGTTGGCCGGGCGGTCGACCAGCGCGATGTTGTCCTGGATGCCGTCGAAGGCCTCCATCTTGAAGCCCCACCAATCGGCCCACAGCGCACCACACACGCCCTCGGCGGCGAGCCGGTCAGCCAGCTTGTAGGCCTCCACGGCATGGTGGAAGGCGGCGATCTTGAAGCCGAATTCCTTGGACAGATCCAGCATGGTCGCCATCTCGTCGGCGCGGTAGCAGTGGATGTGCACGCGGATGTCGCCCTGGATCGCGCCCGCCAGCGTGTCCAGCTTGAGGTCGCGCTTGCCACCGGCATCGCCGGCACTGTCGCCCTTGTCATCGCCACCGAACCAGCGTTTCTTCTTCTGGGGCTTCTTCGGCGCGTTCTTGGCGAGATACTCGCTGGCATCGATGAAGGCGGCGCGGTAGCCGGCCACGTTGCCCATCCGCGTTGACGGCGCCACGCCCTTGCCGCCGCCGTAGACGCGCTTGGGGTTTTCGCCGCAGGCCATCTTCAACCCCCACGGCGCGCCGGGGAATTTCATGGCCTGGTAGGTGGTGGCCGGCACGTTCTTCAGGGTAACGCCGCGGCCACCGACCAGGTTGGCCGAGCCCGGCAGCACCTGCATCGCGGTCACGCCGCCGGCGAGCGCTGCGGCGAAGCCCGGATCCTGCGGCCATACCGAATGTTCGGCCCATACGTTGGCGGTGACCGGCGCGGTCATCTCGTTACCATCGCTGTGCGCACTCACCCCGGGGCTGGGGTACACGCCCAGGTGCGAATGCACGTCGATGATGCCGGGAGTGACCCACTTGCCCCGCGCATCCACTTCGCGCGCATCGGCCGGTGCGGCCAGCGCCGTGCCGACGGCGGCGATGCGGCCATCGCGCAGCAGCACGTCGGCCTGTTCCAGGCGCACGCCCGTACCGGTCAGCACGGTGGCATTGCGGATCAGTACCGGCGCCGAGGCGATCGGCGCGTAGGTGCTGGGATAGGGGTCCTGCACGAATCGCGAGGCGGCCGGCGCCGACGGCGCGGCAAGTGAAAACAGCGCCAGGGCCACCCCGGCGGTCAATCGTGTGCGCATGTTTCCCCGATGCGGCATGGACGGATCGGCCGACGCTAGCGGTTGCCGGCGGGATTGCCAAGTGACGTAGCTCATGGAGGTGGAATCGGGCATCCGCCGACGTAGTCAATCGCTGTGGGGGTTTTCCTGATACCCATCTGCCACGTCAATGGTTAGCGTGATGTTGTCCAGAATTCTGGATGACGCCTGGTTGTGTGCTACGCGTGGCACCGTCGAAGGCTTCCGCCTGCGATGGTGCAAAGGACCTTGCAGGGTCGCCCCGCAGGGCGACCAACACGGATGTTGACCGGCGGCGTTTCCGCCGCATCGGCTTATGCCCATAAATTGTAAAAATTCTGTAAAAAATCGCTTAGGATCAGTCAGCATGTCGTATGGAATGGCATGCATCTTCTGGTGCGGCTGCCGATATCCCTGCGATGTCCCGGCCCGAATCACTTCAAGGAAGTAGAGTTCAAATGACCTACGTATCGCGCTCCAACGCACGTCGCCGTCCCTCGCCGAGCCTGCTGGCATCGGCCATCACCGGAACCCTGCTGGCCGCCCTTGCGGTGCCTGCGCTGGCCAGTTCCTCCAGCGACTCCCTGAGCACCTACCAGCAACAGCGCGCGCTGCAGCGGGCGGCTTTCAGCCTCGACCTGCCGGCGGCCAACGTCGCCAATGTCGGCGGCGTCCGCATCACTGCCGAGCCGGCCCCCGGCCCGATCAACGGCACCCCCGGCAATGCCGAGAGCTGGCGCAGCACCGAGTTCGACGCCGACTGGGGCCTGGGCGCGATCAACGCCGACGCCGCCTATGCGCGCGGCCTGACCGGCAAGGGCATCCGCCTGGGCGTGTTCGACAGCGGCACCGGCCTGCAGCATGACGAGTTCGCCGGCAAGGACCATCGCAGCATCCATCTGGCCGATGTGCTGCCCGATGGCAGCCTGTGCGCGAATACCGCCATCATCGATGGTCCGGATGCCTGCTTCAGCAGTGACGGCGACCAGGTGGCGGTCGACTATCAGATTCTCGATCCGCAGTACGAGGACCTGTTCAATCGCAATGGCTTCTATGAAGGCGCCAGCTACCAGGTCCATGGCACCCACGTGTCGGGCACCATTGCGGCCAACCGTGACGGCAATGGTACCCACGGTGTGGCCTTCGGCGCCGATCTGAGTGTGGCGCGCCTGTTCTCCAACAGCGCGAGCTACCTGACCGTCGTCGAGATCGATGGGCGCTTCTATCCCTCGTCGCAGACGGTGGCGGCACTGGGCGCCGATGATTCGATCTTCCCGCAACTATACGCACAGCTCAATGCGCAGGGTGTGCGCGCGGTCAACCACAGTTGGGGGCTCAGCAGCGAGCCGGGTACCGTTGAAGACCTGGACATGTACCTGGCCCACCCGGTATTCGAGAACCAGCTGGCCGCGATGGCCGAAGGCTCGCGTAGCCGCGGTCTGATCCAGGTGTGGGCCGCAGGTAACACCGACGCGGTCAACCCGTCGCCGGAAGAAGCCCCGATTGCCGGCATGTATGCCTCTCTCCCGCGCGCGGTCGCCGACATCGAGCCGTACTGGCTGGCGGTGGTCAACGTCAATGAAGAACTCGAGCTGAGCAACCGCTCCATGCGCTGCGGCTTTGCGGCGAACTGGTGCCTGGCGGCCCCGGGCTCGAACATCACGTCCACTGTCTACGGCCCGGACTCGCAGATCGACGCGGATCTGTACGACGACAACGGCAATCTGAAGCTGGACATCAACGGTCAGTCTCCGACCTATGGCTACGAAGACCTGAGCGGCACCTCCATGGCCGCCCCGCATGTCACCGGCGCGCTGGGCCTGCTGTTCGAACGCTTCCCCTACCTGGACAACGCGCAGGTGCGCGATGTGCTGCTGACCACCGCCACCGACCTCGGTGCTGCCGGCGTGGACGACGTCTACGGCTGGGGCCTGGTGAACCTGGCCAAGGCCATCGAAGGCTACGGCCAGCTGCGCGTGGACACCAACGTGGTGATGAACCAGAAGGCCGGCGGCCTGAAGGTGTGGGAAGGCGATGCGTGGGACGACTGGACCAATGACATCGGCGGCCCGGGCAAGCTGACCAAGTCGGGCATCGGCTGGCTGCGCCTGAGCGGTGACAACAGCTTCAACGGTGCGATCGTGCGTGAAGGCATCCTGGAGCTCAACGGCGTCAACGCGCTGACCGCTTCGCTGGATGTCACCGGCGGCCAGCTGCTGCTCAACGGCACCCTGCGCGACATGACCTTCAACAGCATCGGTGGCAGCAGCCGCGTGACCGCCACCGGCGTGCTGGACAACACCGACCTGAACATCAGCGGCGGCGTGGTGTCCTTCAATGGCGTGCAGACCGGCGGTGCCACCGTCGTCGGCGCCAAGGGCGCGCTGCAGGGCATCGGCCGTCTGGGCGATACCCGCGTGGAAGGCATCATCGCGCCGGGCAATTCGATCGGCACGCTGACCGTCGACGGCGATTACGTGCAGACCGCCACCGGCGTGTACC
Source organism: Stenotrophomonas sp. P5_A9 (assembly GCF_056400525.1). Taxonomy (NCBI): domain Bacteria; kingdom Pseudomonadati; phylum Pseudomonadota; class Gammaproteobacteria; order Lysobacterales; family Lysobacteraceae; genus Stenotrophomonas; species Stenotrophomonas sp. P5_A9. Next base: position 1,662 of record NZ_JBFULC010000088.1, on the reverse strand, counting down.
TGGCCGAACTGGCCCCGGGCAGCCGCAGCGACCAGCTGCATGTGACCGGCACCGCTACCCTGGACGGCACCCTGAAGGCGCTGCCGGAAGCGGGCACCTACTACCTCGGCGAGCAGTTCAACTTCCTGCAGGCCGACGGCGGCGTCAACGGACGCTTTGCGACCGTGGACTTCAGTTCGTTCTCGCCGTTCCTGCAGTTCAACCTCGGCTACGGCACGGACGGTGTGCAGATCAACGTCGCCCGCGGCAACGCGCTGGCCAGCGCCGCGGTGACCGCCAACCAACTCGCCGTGGCACGCAGCGCCGACGGCCTGGCGCTGAACCAGGGCCTGCCCAAGCCGCTGACCCAGCTGTTCCCGGCCCAGGTCGGCGCGGCGCTGGACGGCCTGAGTGGTGAACTGCATGCCGCCGCGCCGATGGTGCTGGTGGAAAGCAGCCGTTACCTGCGCGATGCCGCACTCAGCCGCAGCCTCGGTGCACGTGCACCGGGCGCCAGCGAAGAAGCGGTGACCGGTGTGTGGGTGCAGGCCATCGGCGGCAGCGGCAAGCTTGACGGCGATGCCAACGCCGCCCGGACCGAAAGCAACAGCAACGGGTTGCTGGTCGGTGCGGACCACCAGTTCGGCGGTGGCTGGCAGGTGGGCGGGCTGATCGGTACCGGTCGTACCGACAGCAAGCAGGGCCAGGGCCGTCGTGCCCGCGCTGAAATCGACAACACCCACTTCGGTGCTTACGTCGGCAATCAGTGGGGCGGTTTCGGCCTGCGCGCGGGCCTGGGTTACAGCCGTCACGAGGTGGACAGCAAGCGCGAACTGGCCTTCGCCGGTTACCAGGACACGCTGACTGCCCGTTACGACGCCAAGACCCGCCAGCTCTTCGTCGAAGGTGCCTACCGCATCGGCGACGCCGAAGCCGGCCTGGAGCCATACCTGCAGGTGGCCCGCGTCGAGGTGGACGTGGACGGCATCAACGAGCAGGGCGGTGCCGCGGCGTTGCACGGCAACGTGGGCGACACCCGTAGCAACATCGGCACTGCCGGTGTGCGCTTCGACCGTGGCCTGAAGGCCTCCTGGCAGCAGGAAAGCTGGCTGCACGTGCGCGGTGGCGTCGGCTACCGTCGCGCCTGGGGCGACCGCAGCCAGGTCGCCGATCTGGCCCTGGCCGGTGGCAGCAGCTTCACCGTGAGCGGTGCGGCCATCGCCGACCACGCCGTGGTCGCCGAGCTGGGCCTGTCGGCCTGGCTGAGCCCGCGCAACCAGCTGGAACTGGGCTACAACGGCCAGTTCGGCAGCGAGTCGCGCGATCACGGTGTGACCGCACGCTGGTCCGTGCAGTTCTGATCGGGCACAACCGGTAACGGGAAAAAGGCGGCCAATGGCCGCCTTTTTCTTATCCATCTCCCCGCCATATTGCAGGCCTGAAGCGCGTTCTGAAACTCTTCAGACGCGGCCGTCGGTGGGTCGGGCATTGGGCGCGCATGCCCTTTCCGGCGAATGTCCCCCGGCGTCGGCCTGCGGCCGCCCCCTCCTCCTTTATTTCGCCTCCAAGGGCATGCGCGCCCAAYGCCCGACCCACCGACGGCCGCGTCTGAAGAGTTTCAGAACGCGCTTCAGGCCTGCAATATGGCGGGGAGATGGATAAGAAAAAGGCGGCCATTGGCCG
>NZ_JBFULC010000087.1:0-13091 GCF_056400525.1 Stenotrophomonas sp. P5_A9 | reverse complement strand
GTCCTGGGGTGCGCTTTGCACACCGTGCTGCCACAGGATGAGATCCAACGGTGAGCTAAGCATGTAGTACCGGGGATGGAGTGCCTTCGGACGGCGGTTCAATTCCGCCCACCTCCACCATACGACCGGCCCTTCGGGGCCGGAAAGAAGCCGGAAGTTCCTGGTGACAGGACTTCCGGCTTTTTTATTGCCTTGAAAACGTGCCGTGCAGCGCAGCCGGGATGGCAAATCCGTCCATCCGCACCTCGGGCCGATAGCGGGCGGAGGGCGTGAACCGATACTCGCGCGCCAGCAACGCGCACAGCAGGATCAATTGCGCATTGCCCACCGCCGAGCCCACGCACGAGCGCGACGGGAAGCCGTACGGCACGTAGATGCCGGCAGTGCGCCGACGACGCTCCGGCAACCAGCGGTCCGGATCGAAGACCTGCGGATGGTCCCAGTACTTTTCAGAGCGATGTTGGATGTAGGAGCTGAGTTCGTACACGCTACCCTCGGGTATCGCGTGCCCGTCCGCCTCCAGGTCGCACACCGCGACGCGGCGGTTATTGAACGGCGTCGAATACAGCCGCATCACTTCTTTCAGGAAGCGCATCGTGCACGGAATGCGTGCCATCGGCAGTGCGTGGATCTGCGCGTCCGACAGCGGCTCGAATTCCGCCTCGATCTTCTCGCGCCACTCCGGGTGCATCTGCATGGCCAGTAGAAGGCACGCCGCCATCATGCCCGGTACGCCGGAAATGGCGATCAACTGCACGGTGACCAGATAGGTGACTTTATCCAACCCGATACGGTCGCGCAGTCCAAGCAGCGGCTGCGCATAATCAAGATGAGAATGGCCATCGCGCAGCCGGCGCTGGAGTTCTGCGTGTATCGCGCGCGACTCACAGCGGCCGATGAAGAAGTTGCGCAGCAGATCGCGCGTGTGGATCACCTGCTCCACCTGCGTGGTGAAGCGCAACTGCATCGCACGCTGCACGGCGGCCTGTTCCTTGCCGCTGAGTCCGTTGATGACCAGTGGAATCAGCGGGAAGGACATCGTGTTCCAGATGGCCGGCATCGCATCGGCCTCGATACCGCAGACCGCGTCGAGTGCGATGCGCATCCTGCCCTGCAGGGCGCAGAGCGTGTCCGGGCCCGTCAATTCGGCGCTGCAGGCGGCTATGAGGCTACGCACTTCGGACCAGCGCACGCGCTGATGGCGGCGAAACAGATCGGACAGCGATTCGACGACGAACAACTGCTCGGCGTTTTCCTTGTCGACCCGGCCGGCGAGCTCGGGGCAAAACACGCCGACGCCGCCGGTGTCCAGTTTCAACACCGGACCTTCGCGTTCAACGCGGGCGGCCAGGCGCTCGGCGGCCACGCCGCCTTGCTGTTGCGACATCCCTTCCATGCATGTCTCCGGCAAGAAGGGACTCGAAGACGAGTCCCTTCGTCTTGCTACCGTTCAAACCCGTAAAATCAACGGGGAATCAAAACTCGATCCAGATCGGCCAGGTATTCCACACACTACTTTTCTCGTTCGGATGAATATTGAGGCTGACGCGCAATGCTCGGGCGAATCGTTTCATTTTCGATCCTTTGATTGCTGTGTGGTTTGCCAGGATTATCCTGACCAGCGCTTGATAACACAGGTAAATGGCAGTGTCCATTCGCGCGACTGGAATGTGCATGCATCACATTTTAACCACTGCCCCCAGCGAACCGGCACTGACCGCTAGAATGGAGAAATGGCACACGACATCATTGGCGATATTCACGGTCAGGCGGGGAAGCTCAAAGCGTTGCTCAAACAGCTGGGTTACCGCGAGCGCATGGGCGCCTGGCGGCATCCGGCACGTACGGCGCGGTTCGTGGGCGACCTGATTGATCGCGGCCCTGGGCAGCTGGAAACGCTGGAGATCGTCCGGCGCATGGTCGATGCGGGCAGCGCCGAGGCGATCATGGGCAATCATGAGTTCAATGGCATTGCCTATGCAACGCGGGACCCCGCGCAGCCGGGCCACTACCTGCGGGCACGCGGCCAGAGCAACCATGACCAGCATCGCGCCTTCCTCAACGAGGTGACGCTGGACAGTGCACTACACCGGGAATGGATCCAGTGGTTCATGACCCTGCCGCTGTGGATCGAAACCGACCAGTTGCGCCTGGTGCACGCCTGCTGGCACCCGCCCTCGATGGCGGTCATTGCCGATCAGCTCGGGGTGGGTAACACGCTCACGCCGGAACTGCTGGTGGCGGCATCACGCAAAGACAGCGCGGCGTTCGTGGCGGTGGAAGCGATCTGCAAGGGCCTGGAGATCGAGCTGCCCGCCCCGATCACCTTCACGGACAAGCAGGGCATTGTCCGACAGCGGACGCGGGTGCGCTGGTGGGATGACACGGCCTCGACCTACCGCACTGCGGCGCTGATCGGCCGCGATGCGGGTCAATTGCCGGAGACACCGATTCCAGACAGCGCCATCGCGCGCTACGACCAGGCCAAACCGGTCTTCTTCGGGCATTACTGGTTCAGCGGAAACCCGGGCGTCATCTCCGCCAAGGCGTGCTGCGTGGACTACAGCGCAGCACTGGAAAGCGAGCCGCTGGTGGCCTACCGCTTCGACGGCGAGGATGCGCTGTCGAACGACAAGCTGGTGGCCGTTCGGGCGTAGCCGCCCGCCCCACCCTCACGGCAACGTGAACTTCCGCGCCATCCGCAGCGGCCACACCGAGGTGAACTGGGCACCGCCAACCAGGCGGTAGGCCGCCGAAACGCTGTGCAGGACACCCAACCGCTCCAGCACGTCCTTGGTGCGCCGGAAGGTCGGGCGCGGATCGGCCGTGAACATGAACAGGTTGATTTCCTTGGCACTGACGTCATAGCCGTCCAGCGTCGCCGCCTTGCCCAGCGCGGTGGTCAGCTCGGCCTCCAGCGTGGCCAGGAACGCCTCGTCGTCCAGCGACTTTCGCCAGAACTTGATCACAAGCTGATAATCCATCGGCGCCGGCCTGTCGTTCTATAAGGGAACCGCCAAGGTTACCCCTCCTTGGCGCGTCATGCGCCGTCGAGTCGGGGCGGCGCCCAATCTGCCGGCCCCATCGACAAGCCCTTGATGCCCTGGCGATCATGCTCGGCCGGACGCCCAAGCCCGGGCCCGCGAGAACTGCGATGAAACCCTTCCGCTTGCTGCTGTTGTCTTCCCTGCTCGCACTGACCCCGGCCCTGGCCACCGCGGCCGACAAGGTCACCACCACACCGGTGCACTTCACCAAGGGCGCCAGCAGCGCCACGCTGCGTGGCACGCTTTCCGGCTATGACACAGTCCGCTACACCGTGTCGGCACGCGCCGGCCAGACCATGACAGTGACGGTGGGCGGCAGCGCCAATGCCAGCTTCAATGTGTTCGCCCCTGGCGTGGTCCCCGGCCAGGGTGAGGCGCTGGGCAGCAACGATGAGAAGCGGCGCTGGTCCGGCACCCTGCCCGCCTCGGGCACCTACGTGGTGCAGGTCTACCAGATGCGGGCGCAGGCGCGCCGTGGCGAGAAGGCACCGCATACGCTGACCGTCGCCATCCGCTGACCGCAGTGCCGGGCCCGCCCGGCGCTGTCGGCGCCTTCATCGCAGGGACCTTGGGATGGACTTCCTCAAACTGCTTCGATCGCTGGAAGAGTTTCTCTACGAGCTCTGCACCTGGTTCCTGTTTTTCCCGCGCACGCTGTACCGGGTGATCGTGCATCCACGGCGGATGGCGCAGTACGTCACTACCGAGCTGACCCAGAAGCTGGACAAGCAGTTCGACGATGCGATCAGTCCGCCGATGTTCCTCATGCTGGCGGTGCTGGTGGCGCACGGGGTGGAGTTGCTGATGCACCAGCAGATCGTCGGCACCGGGCAGTTGTCGCGCACGGTGTTCGGCAACGAGGAAAGTCTGTTGCTGTACCGCTCGATCACCTTCGCGGTGTGGCCGCTGATCGCTACCGTGCACATGCTCCGACGCAGCAAGCTGCCGATGACCCGCGAGACGCTGCGCCGCCCATTCTTCGTGCAGTGTTACCTGACCGCGCCGTTCGCGGTCGCGCTGTCTACCAGCATGGTGTTCGTCCGGCTGCCAGGCCAGCTGTCGACCCACATCGGCGTGGCCGTGTCCCTGCTGTCCCTGCTCTGGTACGCGGTGGTGCAGGCTGGCTGGCTCAAGGTGGCCTTGGAACGCTCCTGGCTCAATACCGTGTTGTCCACGCTGTGGGTGCTGCTTTTGGGCATCGCGATCAACAGCCTGATCGGCTGGGTGTTGCTGACCAGTTGAAACTAGCTGGCCGGGTCGCCACGCAGACGCGCATACATATCGAAGTCGCGCGAGGTACCGCCGACACGACGGAAGCCGCGCAATCGTCCTTCATGCTGAAACGCGCACCGGTGCAGCACGCGCGCCGAGGCATGATTGGTATCCAGCACCACGGCCTGGATGCGTTGCCAGCCGAAATGGGCAAACGCCCACGGCACGACCTGCCGGCACACGGCCGTGGCGATGCCCCGGTGCCAGGCCGCCGGTGAAAGCTCGTAGGCGATTTCGGCGCTGCCGTGATGGGGATTGATGCTGTGGAAGCCGAGGGTTCCAACAAGCGCATCGCCGCGATCGACAATGGCCAGGCGCAGCTGAGGCGCGGCAGCCTCCGGCTCCAGTGCGGCGAAGATTGCCGTCAGGTCGTCGACCGATGACAGCGCCCAGCTGGTCTGGCCGATAACCTCGGGTAAGCGCAGATAGTCGTACCACGCCTGCGCGTCGCCGCGCCGGAGCCAACGCAGCGTCACGTCAGGGTGGCCGGAAGACGGCGGTGGAAGGGACTGGGGATTCACCTGAAACTCCGCGAGGGGCAGTGCTGTTCCGATTCAACCCGGATTGGCGGCCGCGCTCAAGCAGGCGCGTCACAATCACCGCATCCGCCACGGTGTTCGCGCTGCGTTGCAGCAGGTGTCACCCGTTGCGRCACAGTCGGTGTCGAGGAAAGCATGGCAAGCTGGGGCCTTCCCTGTCAGGCCGTCCAGGAGGCCCCATGCACGCACGTTTCCACCGCCCCGCTTTGTTGGTATTGATGGCGATGTCGCTCGCCACCGCTTCGGCGCATGCGGCCGACGCGTTGCGGGTGATGTCCTTCAACGTGCGCACGCCGGTGGATACCGAGGCCGGCCGGCGCTGGGAAGACCGTCGCGATGCGATGGTGACGCTGCTGCGCGAGCAGCACCCGGCCGTGTTTGGCACCCAGGAGCTGGTGGAAAAACAGGCCGATTACCTGGTGCAGCACCTGCCCGGCTACCGCTGGTTCGGCGAAGGCCGCCGCGGCGGCCATGCCGATGAGCACATGGGCGTGTTCTACGACACCGCGCAGCTCAAGCTGCTGGAATCCGGCAATTTCTGGCTCTCCGACACGCCCGATGTGGTCGCCAGCATCACCTGGGGCAACCTGATGCCGCGCATGGTCACCTGGGGGCTGTTCCAGCGCCAGACCGATGGCCAGCGCTTCTACCTGCTCAATACCCACCTGCCCTACCGCGAGGAAGATGAGCCGCGCCGCGTGCTGGGTGCCAAGCTGATCATTGAACGGGTGGCCGCGCTGCCCAAGGACATCCCGGTGGTGGTCACCGGCGATTTCAACAGCGAGCCGGGCAGCACCACCTACCAGACGTTCACCGCCGCGCTCGGTGATGCGCGCAGGCTTGCCGGCAAGGTCGATGGCCCGCGCCTGACCTTCCATGATTTCACCGGCAAGCCGACCGTGGAACTGGACTGGATCCTGGTGCGCGGCTTCACCGTGGATCGCTTCAGCACGCTGGATGAAAAGCCCGGCGGCGTGCTGCCGTCGGACCACTACCCGGTGCAGGCCGAACTGGTGTTCCCCACCTCACCCAGGCACTGAGCCCGGGCGCGACGGGCCACCGCCTCAGCGCGCGGCGGTGGCCTTGGGCGCGTGGCTGACTCGCCAGACCGTGTTGCCGGCATCGTCGCTGACCAGCACGCTGCCGTCCTTGAGCACCAGGCTGGCCACCGGGCGGCCATAGACCTCCGACGTGCTGCCGTCGACCACGAAGCCGCTGAGGAAATCCTCGGCCTGGCCACTGGGTTTGTCGCCCTTGAAGGGAACAAACAGCACCTTGTAGCCCGATAGCACGGCACGATTCCACGACCCGTGCAGGCCCACCAGCGCGCCCCCCTGGTACCGGGCCGGGAACGCCGTGCCGTCATAGAAAGTGATGTCCATCGCCGCCACATGTGGGCCCACCGCGAAATCGGGGACGCGGGTTTTCTCGACCAGTTCCGGCGCCTTGCCGGCCAGGCGCGGGTCTTCGTTGGCGCCGTAATACGCGTAGGGCCAACCGTAGAAACCGTCCTGGTGCACCTCGGTGATGTAGTCCGGTACCAGGTTGTCGCCGAGCTCGTCGCGCTCGTTGACCGCCGTCCACATGCGGCCATTCTTGAAGGCGATGCCGTTGGGATTGCGCAGGCCGGCGGCGAAGACGGTTTCGCCGCTGCCGTCGAGGCGGATGCGCAGGATGTTGGCGCGGCGCTTCTCGTTCTCCAGACCGTACTCGCCGTTGTTGCTGGCCGAGCCGACGGTCACATACAGGTACTGGCCGTCCGGGCTGGCGACGATATTGCGCGTCCAGTGATTGTTGTAGCCACCGGCAGGCAGCGACAGGATCTTGCGGCCCTTGGCGGTGATCTTCGTCTGCCCGTTTTCGTACGGATAGACCCACACGCCATCGGTGTTGGCCACGTATAGCTGGTTACCGCGCTGGAGCATGCCGAATGGCTGGTTGAGACCGGCCAGGAAGGTGCTGCGCAGCTCCGGCACGCCGTCGCCATCGGCGTCGCGCAGCAGGGTGATGCGATTGGCGCTTTTCTTGCCGGTCTTCGCCTCGGAGACCAGCACATCACCGTTGTCGAGCAGCACCATCCAGCGCGGGTTGTCGAAGTCGCGCGAGTAGGCGCTGACCTGGAACCCGGCGGGCGCTTTCGGGGTGCGACCTTGTGGCCAGCCGATCACCTTGGAATTGAGCTGGGCAGACCGGGTGGCATACGGTTTGGGCAACTGCCTGGCGATCTGCTCACCGGGGCCGACCAGCGGATCGGCGGCGCTTGCGGTGGCAGCGGCGGCCAGTGCCAGCAGGCACGCAGCGGCGAGCGATGTCGGGCGCATCGGCAATTCTCGTCGTCGGGCAAGGGGACAGGAAGCGTCGCGCAGCCTGCGTGACTGTTGCGTCACGCCGCATCGCCCCCCGGACGATGACAGGCGAACTCAATGCCGGCGTTGTGGGTGATCCTCACCGAGCATTCGACACAAGGCCAGATGCTGGTCGCGGGCCTGGCAGATGCGTGCGCCGACGGCGATGAACAGCCCGACCACGACCACGCCGATGTCCAGCAAGGTGTCCGGAAGCCGGGCAAAACCCAGGGCCACCACCAGCGCCGCCAGAATCAGCAACACCAGCGCGCTGGGCGACAGGGCCGCCTGAGCGCTCCGAGTGGCGGTCGAGGCTGTCCGCCACTGGTCACGGTCGATCATGAGGTGTTCCCCTGGAAAAGGGGAGTTTTGTATCACCCGGGTTGGTGCGGACGTCAGTGGCAAAGACGCCAACGGCCGCTTCACTGATCATGCATGGCGGCAAATTCTGACGCAGATCACACGGGAGGGCGGTCTGGCCGCCCTCGCGCATCGGCTCAACGCAGCGTGCCAGCCACGGCCGGCGGTGCGGCCTCCTGCTGCTGGCCCCAGCCGCCCAGGGCCTTGTACACCCCCACCACACTCACATTGACGGTGGACTCGGCCGCGGCCAGTGCGTCGTCGGCCGCCAGCTGCGTGCGCTGGGCGTCCAACAGGGTCAGGAAGTCTTCCGAGCCCTCGCGGTAGCGGATCTGCGCCAGCTGCTCGGCACGCCGGGCGGCCTGGGCCTGCTCGGCGACGATGCCCAACCGCGCCTGTTGCTTGGCATAGCGGGTCAACGCATTCTCGGTGTCTTCCAGCGCCAGCAACACCGCCTTTTCGTACTCGGCGGCAACGCCGTCGGCCTGCGCCTTGCTCGCCCGCAGGCGTGCCTTGACGGTGCCGAAGTCGAACGCGGCCCAGCTGATCGACGGGGTCATCGACCAGGCCTTGTTGCTGCCGTTGACCAACCCACTGGCATCGCCGGACAGGAAACCGACGAAGCCGGTGAGGCTGATCCGCGGGAACAGGTCGGCCGTGGCCACGCCAACGCGTGCGGTAGCCGCCGCCAGGCGACGCTCGGCACTGCGCACGTCGGCGCGCTGGCGCAGCAGATCGGTGGTGTCACCGAGCGGCAGCTGCTTGGCATAGGCCGGCACTTCACGCGGCTGCAGCAGTGCGTCCAATGCATCCGGACGCTGCCCCAGCAGCACGGCAAGGCGATGCCGCGACTGCACTTCGGACACTTCCAGCAGCGGGATGTCCGCTTCGATGGCCTTCAATCGCGCGCGGCTGCTTTGCACGTCCAGCTCGCTGCCTGCACCGAGTTCCCAGCGCGCTTCGGTCAGCCGCTGGGTATCACGGAGGTTGACCAGGGTGCGCTTGGCGACCGCGATGCGCTTCTGGGTACCCCGCAGTTCGAAGTAGTTGCGTGCCACTTCGGCGGCCACGGTGACCTGGGCATCGGCAAGGTTGTCCTGCTCGGCACCCAGGTCGGCGCGCGCCGCTTCGGACGCGCGGCGCTGGCGACCGAACAGGTCCAGTTCCCAGCCGGCGTCGAAGCCAAGCTGGTAGGTTTCGCTGAATACCCGCTCGCCGCCGACGGTGGCGTCGGGCTGCTTGCGGCGGTCGTAGCTACCGTCGGCGGTGACGTGCGGCAGCTGGTCCAGACGCTGCTCGACGAACACCGCGCGCGCTTCACGCACGCGGGCCATCGAAATGCGCAGGTCCAGGTTGTCGCCGAGTGCGTCATGCACCAGCTGTTCCAGTACCGGGTCGTCGAACTGCGCCCACCAGCTGGCGACCGGCGAGGCGTTGGTGAACACCGGCGCGGCGGCGCCCTGCAGGGTCACCGGCTGTGCCGGTGGCGCCTGGTAGTTGGGGCCGACGCTGACGCAGCCGGCCAGCAGCGCGCTGGTCACGGCCACGGTCAACAGGCGGATCACCATGGCAGCACCTCGCCGAGGTAGGTGAAGCTGCCGTTCGGGCCGTCGGCGCCGATCAGCGCCATGCCCACGCTCGAGCGTGCGCCTTCGCTGACGTCGATCTCGCCCTCGCCACCGTTCATGTCGGTTTTGACGTAGCCCGGATGCACGGTGTTGACCTTGGTGGTGCTCTCGCGCAGCTCATAGGCCAGCTGCACCGTCCAGGCATTCACCGCGCTCTTGGAGGCGTTGTAGGCCGGCACGGCGAAGCCGTAGATCGACGAGCCCGGCTGGCTGTGCAGGGTCAGCGAGCCGAGGATGCTGGACACGTTGACGATGCGGCCGGCCGGCGAGGCGTTGAGCAGCGGCAGCAACGCCTGGGTGACGGCAATCACCGCGAACACGTTGGTGTCGAAGGTGGCGCGCCAGGTATCCAGGGTCTGTGCCGACGGCGCCAGCTTGGGGTCGTCGAGCAGGACGCCGGCGTTGTTGACCAGGATGTCCAGGCGCCCGTGGCGTTCGGTGACGGTCTGCACGGCGGCGGCAATGCTGGCGGCATCGCCGACGTCGAGCTGGATCGCTTCCACCGGCAGGCCTTCGGCCTGCAGCTTCAGCGCCTCGGCCACGGCGACGTCGCGCTTGCGCCCGGCCAGCAGCGTATGCACGCCGGCCTGGGCCAGCTGGCGGACGGTTTCCAGGCCGATGCCGCGGGTGGCACCGGTGACCAGGGCGATCTTTTGGGTAGCGGTATTCATGTGAAAAACCTCGCGGGGGACGGAATCAATGGTGGATGGTCGGTTCGCCGTGGGTGACCAGCTGCCCGCCGCCATTACGGCTGACGAACTTGCGCAGGGCCACGTAGAACACAGGGGTCAGGAACAGGCCGAACAGGGTCACGCCCAGCATGCCGGCGAACACGGTGATGCCGGTCACCGAGCGGACTTCCGCACCGGCGCCATGGGACAGCACCAGCGGCACGGTGCCGGCGATGAAGGCGATGGAGGTCATCACGATCGGACGCAGACGCAGGCGGCAGGCTTCCAGCGCGGCTTCCACGATCCCCTTGCCACCCATTTCCAGCTCGCGGGCGAACTCGACGATCAGGATCGCGTTCTTGCACGCCAGGCCCATCAGCACCACCAGGCCGACCTGCACGAACACGTTGTTGTCGCCACCGGTCAACCACACGCCGAACAACGCCGACAGCAGGGTCATCGGTACGATCAGGATCACCGCCAGCGGCAGGGACCAGCTTTCATACAGCGCGGCCAGCACCAGGAACGCCAGCAGGATCGCCACCGGGAACACGATGAAGGCAGCCTTGCCCTGGGTGGCCTGCTGGTAGCTCAGGTCGGTCCATTCGGTGGTCATGCCCACCGGCAGCACCTTGGCGGCAATGGCGGTCAGGTTGTTCATCGCTTCGGCCGAGGAGAGCATGCGCGGGTCGGCTTCGCCGGCCAGATCGGCCGCCGGGTAACCGTTGAAGCGCAGCACCGGGTCCGGGCCGAAGGTCTCCTTGACGGTCACCATCGAGCCGATCGGCACCATCTCGCCGCGATCATTGCGGGTACGCAGCTTGCCGATGTCCTCCACGTTGTTGCGGAACTGGCCGTCGGCCTGGGCGATCACCTGCCAGGTACGTCCGAACTGGTTGAAGTCGTTGACGTAGGACGAGCCGAGGTAGGTCTGCAGGGTGTCGAACAGCTCGGTCAGCTGCACGCCCTGGGCCTTGGCCTTGACCCGGTCCACTTCCGCATCCAGCTGCGGCACGTTGGCCTGGTAGCTGGTGATCGGGAAGGCCATGCCCGGGGTCTGCGCCACCGCACCCTGCATCGCCTGGACGGCATTCTGCAGCGCGCCGTACCCCAGGTTGCCACGGTCTTCGATGAACATCTGGTAGCCGTTGCCGTTGCCCAACCCGAGGATCGGCGGCGGCATCATCGCAAACGCGAAGCCTTCCTGCAGGCCGGCGATCTTCTGGTTGATCTCGGCGTTGATCTGCGCAGCAGTGCGGCCATGGCGCTCGTTGAACGGCTTGAGCGGAATGAATGCCACACCGGTGTTGGGCGTGTTGGTGAACTGCAGCGCGTTCAACCCCGGGAACGAGATCGTGTGGGCCACGCCCTCGGTTTCCTGGGCGATCTTGGCGACCTTGCGCAGCATTTCATCGGTACGCGCGATCGACGAGCCTTCCGGCAGCTTCACGCCGGCGATCAGGTACAGCTTGTCCTGGGTCGGGATGAAGCCCGGCGGCACCACCTTGAAGATGAAACCGGTGGCCACCAGCAGCACCGCATAGACCAGGAACACCGCACCACGACGGCCGAGGATCTTCGACACGCCGCGCTCGTACTTCTCCGAGCTGGACTTGAAGAAGCGGTTGAACGGACGGAACACCCAGCCGAACAGACGGTCGATCAGGCGGCTCGGGCCATCCTTCGGCGCGCCATGCGGCTTGAGCAGGCGCGCGGCCAGGGCCGGCGACAGGGTCAGCGAGTTGATCGCCGAGATCACCGTGGAGATGGCGATGGTGACGGCGAACTGCTTGTAGAACTGACCGGTGACGCCGGACAGGAATGCCATCGGCACGAATACCGCACACAGCACCAGCGCGATGGCGACGATCGGGCCGGACACTTCGCGCATCGCCTGGTGGGCGGCGGCCAACGGAGTGAGACCTTCCTCGATGTTGCGCTCGACGTTTTCCACCACCACGATCGCGTCATCGACCACGATGCCGATCGCCAGCACCAGGCCGAACAGGCTCAGCGTGTTGATCGAGAAGCCCAGCAGGTACAGCGCGGCGAACGTACCCACGATGGACACCGGCACGGCGATCAACGGAATGATCGAGGCGCGCCAGGTCTGCAGGAACAGGATCACCACCAGCACGACCAGCGCGATGGCTTCAAGCAGGGTGGAGACCACGGCCTTGATCGAGTCGCGCACGAAGATGGTGGTGTCATACACCGCCTCGTACTTGACGTCGTCCGGCATGGTCTTCTGCATTTCGTCCATGCTGGCCATCACCGCATCACGGATATCCAGCGCATTGGCGCCGGGGGCCTGGAAGATGCCGATGCCGACCGCGTTCTTGCCGTCCAGCTGCGAGCGCAGGGTGTAGTCGCCGGCACCCAGTTCCACGCGTGCCACATCGGACAGGCGCACCACTTCACCGTCGGTACCGCTCTTGAGCACGATGTCGCCGAACTCTTTTTCGCTGCGCAGGCGGCCCTGGGCGTTGATCAGGGTCAGGAACTGGCTGTTGGGCATCGGCTCGGCACCGAGCTGGCCGGCGGAGACCTGCACGTTCTGCTCGCGCATGGCGCCAACCACATCGCTGGCGGTCAGGCCGCGCGCGGCAACCTTGTCCGGGTCCAGCCAGGCGCGCATGGCGTAGTCGCCACCACCGAAGATCTGCGCATCGCCCACGCCCTGGATGCGCGCGAGCGCGTCCTTGACGTGCAGGCGTGCGTAGTTGCGCAGGTACAGGGTGTCGTACTTGCCCTTGGGCGAGGTCAGGTGCACCACCATCAGGAAGGTCGGCGACTGCTTCTGGGTGGTGACACCCTGTCGACGCACGTCCTCGGGCAGGCGGGCCTGCGCCTGGGCGACGCGGTTCTGCACCTTCACCGCCGCATCGTCCGGGTCGGTGCCCGGGCGGAAGGTGATGGTCATCTGCAGCACGCCATCGGAGCCGGCCACCGACTTGAGGTACATCATGCCCTCGACGCCGTTGATGGCCTCCTCCAGCGGGGTGGCCACGGTTTCGGCGATCACCTTGGGGTTGGCGCCAKGATACACGGTGCGCACCACCACCGACGGCGGCACCACGTCCGGGTACTCACCGATGGGCAGCATCGGAATGGAGATCAGGCCGGCGGCGAAGATCACGATCGACAACACCGCCGCGAAAATCGGCCTGTCGATGAAGAAACGGGAAAAGTCCATGGGTGGATTCCTGGGGTTTCACCAGCGCCGGCG
>NZ_JBFULC010000086.1:0-13276 GCF_056400525.1 Stenotrophomonas sp. P5_A9 | reverse complement strand
CGGCAAGGGCCGTCCCGGCGGCGGCGCCCGTCCCGGCCAAGGCCAGAACCCCGGCCAGGGCAAGCCGCGCTCGCGCGAGGACATCGACCTGGCCAAGGCCTACGCGATCCGCGCGCAGAAGGAAAAGGACGACCGTATTGAAGCCGAGCGCGTGAAGCAGGAAGAGGCACGCCTGCGTCGCGAAGCCAAGGCGAAACTCGACGTGCTGCTGGAAGGCAAGGCGTTGAACGACGCCGCCGCCGAGATCGCGCGTCACTTCAATTACGGCGGCAAGATCAAGCGTATCTACGTCACCGCCGAGCAGCTCAAGGCGCTCAACGCCGGCGAGCTGGGCGTGCTGCAGCAGAACGGACGCTACCTGCTGGTGACCGCGGCCGTGCTCGACGAGGCCGAAGCGGTGTTCGCCCCGTCGGTGGCCCTGCGCGTGGACCCCAATGCCACCGCGGAAGAAGATCCGTACGCCGATCCGGCCTACCAGGTGCCCGACGACCTGGTCTGGTGATTCCACTCCGGTCGCGGTGATCACCACCGCGACCGATGCCCTGCAGGGACGCGCATGACGGCTGATCCAGTTCGCGGCTATGTGCCGCATATCGATGGCCTGCGTGCGATCGCAGTGCTGGCGGTGATCCTGTTCCACCTGGATCCGTCCTGGTTGCCCGGTGGGTTCACCGGCGTGGATGTGTTCTTCGTCATCTCCGGGTTCGTGGTCAGCGCGTCGGTACACCGGCTGCCGCCGCTGCCATTGCGGGATTCGCTGCTGCGTTTCTACGCCCGGCGGCTGCGTCGCATCGCTCCGGCGCTGGTGACCTGCCTGCTGCTGACCAGTCTGGCCAGCGTGCTGCTCATTCCCCAGTCCTGGCTCAGTGAAGCCAGCGACATGACCGGCCTGATGGCCTTCTTCGGCCTGAGCAACTGGGTGCTGGTGGGGGTCGGCAGCGATTACTTTGCACCACGTGCCGAGTTCAATCCGTTTACCCACACCTGGTCGTTGGGCGTGGAAGAGCAGTTCTACCTGCTGTTTCCGCTGCTGTTCCTGGCCTGGAGTCGCGGTGGGCGCAGCCGCTGGACCAGCGTGGGCCTGTTCGCGCTGGCCAGTGCGGCCTCCATCGGTCATGCGGTTTACGCAGGCAGCCATCCGGAACAGGCGGTGCGCGCTTTCTACGCCACGACCACGCGCTTCTGGCAGCTGGGTGCGGGCGTGCTGCTGTTCCAGCTGCTGCATCTTCGCGCCACCGGGGCGGATGCAGCGGTCCCATCGCGGCCCCTGCGCGTGGCGTGCTCGCTGTTGGCCGTCATCGCGCTGGCGATGCTGGGCTGGACCCTGTGGTCCGCGCGCGCCGGACACTCGCCCTGGCCGGACGGACTGTGGGCGGTGCTGGCGAGCGTGGGCCTGCTGCTGGCGCTGCACGTGCATCCGCGCGCGCTGGCGGGTCGCGTGCTGTCCAGCGCGCCGCTGCGGCGGATCGGACTGCTCTCGTACTCGCTGTATCTGTGGCACTGGCCGGTGTTCGTGCTGATGCGCTGGACGGTTGGCCTGGACACCACCGGCCAGCGCGTGTTCGCCATGCCGCTGGTGGCGTTGCTGTCCTGGGCCTCCCTGCGCTGGGTGGAGCGGCCGTTCCGCGGGCCGTTGGCCAAGCGGCTGTCCACCGGCCGATGGGTGGCCGTGGGCGTGGTGGCGCTGCTGCTTGCTGCGGGCCTGCAGGCGTTGATGTACCGGCAGGCGGCGCATCTTTCATTGAGCACGGTCAGTCGTCACCCGTTGGACTGGTATCCGGACGGCGACGCGGTGGCGGCCGACTACCCGAGTTGCGAGCTGCGGGTCGGCAAAGAGCGTTTCGAGGCCGGTCGTGCGCGCACGTTCTCGCGTGGCGAATGCGCTCGTCCGCTGCCCCCAGGCATGCCGCGCAACGTGTTCGTTGCCGGCGATTCGCATGCGATGGCCTACAACGAGCTGCTGCGCAGGCTGGCCCTGGAGACCGGCGCCACGGTGTGGCAGTACGGTCGTGGCGGCTGCCCGCAGCTGGGCCTGCAGGAATGGCGTTGGGTCGCGCAGGAGTGCGTGGGCTACGACGCGGCGGTGCGCGCCGACATCGCGCGGCGCGCGCAGCCCGGTGACGTGGTGTTGCTGGTGTCGCTGCGGGTGCCGCGTCTGTCCGACCAGTTCATCCTGTTCGACGCGCGCGAGCAGCGCGACAGCGAACACAGTGCGCAGGCCCGTGCCGGCCATGCCGCCGAGGCCGAGCGTGCGATTGCCGCCTGGCGACCGCTCGCCGAGACCGGCGTGCGCGTGGTGCTGGAGGCGCCCAAGCCGGTGTTGCCGGCGCCGCCGTACCGCTGCTCGGACCGGTTCAACGCGGCCAATGCGGTGTGCCGCAATGGCCTGCAGGTGCAGCGGGCGTGGATGGACGACTATCGCGCGCCGGCGCTGGTCGCGCTGCAGCAGGTGGCCGCGGGCCTACCCGGCGCAGTGATCTGGGATCCGTTGCCGATCCTCTGCGACACCGATGCCTGCCGCGCACAGCGCGACGGGCATCCCCTGTTCTTCGATGGCGATCATCTCAGTGGCTACGGCAACCGGTTGCTGCTGCCCTCGCTGCAGGCCACGCTGGCAACCCACCCGCGATAACGGAGTGAGGTAGGTGGGGATGATGTTCCCTGCGGCATGGCACCGGGAAGGCATCCATCATTCCGTGATCGGTCCGGCCACCTGCTGACCGGCCTGCCAGACCGCGCCGATGCGCTGGCTGTGGGTGATATCGGCCAGCGGATCGGCGTCCAGCACGAGCAGGTCGGCACGTTTGCCGGCCGCGATGCGACCACGGTCGCTCAGGCCGAGCAGGTCGGCAGCCTGGGCGGTGGCAGTCTGTAGCGCCTGGGTCGGGGTCAGCCCGGCCTGGACCAGCAGCTGCAGTTCGCGATGTTCGGCAAACCCGATCACCCGCTGTGGCATGGCCCCGGCATCGGTACCGAACCCGAGCTTGACCCCGACCGCATGCAGCCGCCGCAGGTTGTCCAGGTTGGTCGCCACGGCCTGGAGTGCGGCCGGTATGCCACTGCCGGCCAACTGCGCGCGTTGCCAGTCCGGCTGCGACCAGCGCGCCAGAACATCGGCCGGCAACGACGTGCGCAGGAATGGCTGCTGCAGTTGCTGCGGGTTTTCGGCATACCAGTAGTTGGCCTCGTCGATGGCTATGGTGGCGATATACCAGGTGCCCTGATCGCGCATTTTCCGCGCCAGCATCGGATCCACCGCGCGGTCGCGGATGCCATGGGCGAGGATGTCGACCTTGGCATCGACCAGATCGCGCGCCTGTGCCAGATCATGGATGTGCGCGGCGACCTTGAGACCGCGCGCGTGCGCCTCGGCAATGGCGGCGCGATACACCTCCGGCGTCATCATCGGCCGTTTGCCGCCCATGTCATCCACCCACAGTTTGATCAGGTCCACGCCATCGGCCTGCTGGGTGGCTACGGCCGCACGCGCCTCTTCGGCGTTGCGCGGACGCGCCACGGGATCATGGCTCAGGCCCATGCTGTCGGCCGGGGGCGCGCCGTCCGGTGCACCGATGCCACCGCCAGCGCCATACAGCTGTGCGCCCAGCCCGGGGTCGGCGTTGACCGCCTTGCGGATGGCGAAGAAGTCCGCCCCGTTCATGCCCAGCGCGGTCACCGTGGTGATGCCGTAGCGCTGGAACTGGCGCAGGTCGCGCACCACGTTGTCGCGGGTGTAGAAACGGTCGCCGTGCTCCAGTCCCTGGGTGTTGCCGACGTGCGCGTGGTCGCTGACCAGACCCGGCAGCAGGGTCTTGCCCGTGTAGTCGATACGGCGCGCACCGGTGGCGGCGGCTGGCAGCGGCGTGCCGACATGCACGATGCGGGGGCCATCGATCAGCACCGGGGTGATCCCAAGATCGCGCTGGCCGTCGAAGACGCGGGCGTTTTCGAGCAGGATCGGCTCGGCGGCGGCAGGCAGGGCAATGGCGGCAAGCAGCAATGCCCACAGGCGGGTCGGTCGCATCGGCGGCTCCAGTCAGGGGAGGTTTGAGCCTACCCCATCGAGGGGGCCGCATTGCCGGCCAGCGGCCGGCACTACCGGTTGGGAGGGTCGCGTTGCCGGCCAGCGGCCGGCACTACCGGTTGGGGGGGGCGTGTTGCCGGCCAGCGGCCGGCATTACCGGTTGGGAGGGTCGCGTTGCCGGCCAGCGGCCGGCACTACCGGGGCGGATTGGATTGCCGGCCCGCGGCCGGCATTACCGGGCGCGCAGCAATGGCAGGCTGATCGCGAAGAAGCACAGGAGCGCACCGGCGAACGCAAAGCCGCTGCCGGCCAGGAATGCGGTGCGGCCCTGGTCGATGTTCCACAACTGCCCGGCGATCAGCGCGCCGAGTACGCCGCCCACACCGGACGAAAAACCATACAGCAGGCCTTGGCCGTGCCCGTTGAGACGTCCCGGGAAATAGGTCGCCAGCATCTGCATCGCGGCGGCAAAGAAGGCGGCAAAGCCGAGCGCATGCGCGGTCTGTGCCACCAGCATCACCGGCAGGTTTTCCGGGAACAGGGCGGTGACGGCCCAGCGCACGGTGGAACTGAGCAGGGCGATCAGCAGCATCCAGCTGGCGTCATAGCGGCGGAAGAAGCGGCCGATGGTGAAGAACACGCCGACCTCGAACACGACCCCGACCGTCCACAACACGCCCAGCGTGGAGGTGGCATAGCCGTGATGGTCCATGTACACCGAGAAGAAGGTGTAATACGGGCCGAAGGAGAGCTGTTCCATGAACGCGGCGAGGAAGAACGCCAGCACCTGCGGCTTGCGCACGATCTGCCAGAAGCCGCTGGCATCGCCGTCGTTGCGCTGCAGGTTGCGCGCGTAGTGGTTGGCAAACCCGGAGGCGGTGAGCAGGCCGAACAACGGCAGCATCAGCCACGGCAGCAGGTGCGCGTTGCCGGCCCCGTCCTTGCCTTCGATGATCCAGCCAAACAGCATCACCACGGCGATGAAGCCCAGCGAGCCCCAGACCCGGATCAGGCCATAGCGGTGGCTGTCGCTGCCCAGGTGGGTGAGGGTGATCGATTCGAACTGCGGCATCACCGCGTTGTAGAAGAAGCAGAATGCGATCATCGCCGGGTACAGCCACGGCTGCGGCAGGGGCAGCAGGAACGCGCAGAAGGTCAGCAGGGTGAGCACGCAACCCAGGCGCAGCCAGAAGATCGGACGCGGCGAGGCGGCGGCGATGGAGGTCCAGGTGGTGGGCGCGACGATGCGCGTGGCGTACCACAGCCCCATCATCACGCTGATCGCGGTGACGCTCATGCCGCGCGAGGTGAGGAACAGGCTCCAGTAGGGCGTGAACGCGCCGAGTGCGGCGTAGTAGAACAGGTAGAAGGACGACAGGCGGACGGCCGGAACGGCGTCGCGGGTGGGGGCGGTCATGCGGGGTCTCGGTGGCGGCGCGCACCCACCAACGGTGGGCGCCTACCGCTGCATTATGACGGCAGCACCCGACCGTGGGTCGAGTGACGGACTCATTCCGGATCGTAATCCAGGTTCGAGGCCAGCCAGCGCTCGGCCTGCACGCGGTCCACGCCCTTGCGCTTGGCGTAGTCGCTGACCTGCTCGCGGGTAACCCGGCCGACCACGAAATACTGGCTCTGCGGATGGCTGAAGTAATAGCCCGATACCGCTGCGGTCGGCAGCATGGCAAAGCTCTCGGTCAGCTGCATGTCGGCGTTGCGCTCGGCGTCGAGCAGGCGGAACAGCGTGGCTTTTTCGCTGTGTTCCGGACAGGCCGGATAGCCCGGGGCAGGGCGGATGCCGGTGTACTTCTCGGCGATCAGCGACGCGTTGTCCAGCTGTTCGTCGGGCTGGTAGCCCCAGTAATCGGTCCGCACGTGCTGGTGCAGGCGTTCGGCCAGCGCCTCGGCAAGGCGATCGGCCAGGGCCTTGAGCAGGATGGCGTTGTAATCGTCGTTATCGGCTTCGAAGCGCGCCACGTGCGGATCGATGCCGATGCCGGCGGTGACCGCGAAGGCGCCGATCCAGTCCTGTTTGCCGCTGTCGGCCGGGGCGATGAAATCGGCCAGACAGAAGTCCGGCCGCTCGACCGGCTTGTCGACCTGCTGGCGCAGGAAGTGCAGCACGCTCGGGCCGGCATCGGTGCGCAGGTGCACGTCATCGCCGACGCTGTTGGCCGGCCACAGCCCGAACACGGCCTTGGCGGTCAACCACTTCTCCTCGACGATCCGCGCCAGCATCGCGCGGGCGTCCTTGTACAGGTCGCTGGCCTGGGCACCGACGATCTCATCGGTGAGGATCGCCGGATACTTGCCCGCCAGTTCCCAGGCCTGGAAGAACGGGGTCCAGTCGATCACCTCGACAAGGTCGTCCAGCGGATAGTCGTGCAGCACATGCAGGCCGGGCTTGCGCGGGGCGGGCGGGGTGTAATGGGCCCAGTCGCCGTCGAAACGCTGCGCGCGTGCCTTGGTCAGGGTCACCAGTCGCTTGGCGTCGCCACGGTTGCGATGGCGCTGGCGGATGTCGGCGTAGTCGGCCTCGTTGGCGGCCACGAATGCCTCGCGCAGCTCGCTGGAAATCAGCGACTGGGCCACGCCCACCGCACGGGAGGCGTCCTTCACCCATACCGTGGGCGCCTTGTAGTGCGGGTCGATCTTCAGCGCGGTGTGCGCGCGCGAGGTGGTCGCACCGCCGATCATCAGCGGCAAGGTAAAACCCTGGCGCTCCATCTCGCGGGCGACGTGGCTCATCTCCTCCAGCGACGGGGTGATCAGGCCGGACAGGCCGATGATGTCGGCGTTCTCGGCGCGCGCGGCGTCGAGGATCTTCTGCGCCGGCACCATTACGCCCAGGTCGATGACCTCGAAGTTGTTGCAGGCCAGAACCACGCCGACGATGTTCTTGCCGATGTCGTGCACATCACCCTTGACCGTGGCCATGATGATCTTGCCGTTGCTCTTGGCGGTGTCGCCGCTGCGGGCCTTCTCCGCTTCGATGTACGGCAGCAGATAGGCCACCGCCTTCTTCATCACGCGTGCGGACTTGACCACCTGCGGCAGGAACATCTTGCCGGCCCCGAACAGGTCGCCGACGATGTTCATGCCGTCCATCAGCGGCCCTTCGATGACGTCCAGGGGGCGGGTCGAGCGGGCGCGGGCCTCCTCGGTATCGGTCTCCACCCAGGCGTCCAGGCCGTGCACCAGCGCATGCGCCAGGCGCGCGTCGATCGGCTTCTCGCGCCAGGCCAGGTCTTCGCCCTTGACCTCGCCCTTCTTGCCTTTGTAACGCTCGGCGATTTCCAGCAGGCGCTCGGTGCCGTCGCGGCGGCGGTTGAGGATCACGTCTTCCACGCGTTCACGCAGTTCCGGATCGAGCTCGTCGTAGATCGGCATCGCGCCGGCGTTGACGATGCCCATGTCCATGCCGGCGGCGATGGCGTGGTAAAGGAAGACCGAATGGATCGCCTGGCGCACGCTTTCGTTGCCACGGAACGAGAACGACACGTTGGAGACGCCGCCGGAGATATGGCAGTGCGGCAGCGTGCGCTTGATGATGCGCGTGGCTTCGATGAAGTCCACCGCGTAGTTGTCGTGTTCCTCGATGCCGGTGGCGACGGCGAAGATGTTCGGGTCGAAGATGATGTCCTGCGGCGGGAAGCCGACCTGGTCGACCAGGATGCGGTAGGCGCGGGTGCAGATCTCCACCTTGCGCGCGCAGGTGTCGGCCTGGCCATCCTCGTCGAAGGCCATCACCACCGCGGCCGCGCCATAGCGCAGCACCTTGCGGGCGTGCTCGATGAACTGCGCCTCGCCTTCCTTGAGCGAGATTGAATTGACCACGCTCTTGCCCTGCAGGCACTTCAGTCCGGCCTCGATCACGCTCCACTTGGAGGAGTCGACCATCACCGGGATGCGCGCGATGTCCGGCTCGGACATGATCAGGTTGAGGTAGCGCGTCATCGCCTTTTCCGAGTCGATCAGGCCCTCGTCCATGTTCACGTCGAGGATCTGCGCCCCATTGGCGACCTGCTGGCGGGCCACGTCCACCGCCTCTTCGTAGCGCTCTTCCTTGACCAGCTTGCGGAACTGCGCGCTGCCGGTGACGTTGGTGCGCTCGCCGATGTTGACGAACAGCAGGTCCGGGGTGATCACCAGCGGCTCAAGGCCGGACAGGCGGGTGTAGCGGGGCGGCGTCACCGACGGACTGTTATCGGCGGGTACGCTCACGCGGCATCCTCCAGCGCCGGGCCGGGCAGGGCACGTGGCGGCAGGTCGGCCACGGCCTCGGCGATCGCGCGGATGTGCGCCGGGGTGGTGCCGCAACAGCCGCCAACGAGGTTGAGCAGGCCAGCGCTGGCGAACTCGCGCAGGGTGCCGGCCATTTCCTCGGGGGTTTCGTCGTACTCGCCAAACGCGTTGGGCAGGCCGGCGTTGGGATGCGCGCTGACCAGGCAGTCGGCCACGATCGACAGGGTTTCCACGTGCGGGCGCATGTCGTTGGCGCCCAGCGCGCAGTTCAGGCCCACCGACAGCGGCCGGCTGTGTGCGACCGAGGCATAGAACGCCTCGGCGGTCTGGCCCGACAGGGTGCGCCCGGAGGCGTCGGTGATGGTGCCGGAGATCATGATCGGCAGGCGTGCGCCACGGTCGTCGAAGGCTTCTTCGATGGCGAACAGCGCGGCCTTGGCGTTGAGGGTGTCGAAGATGGTTTCCACCATCAGGGTATCCGCGCCGCCGTCGATCAGGCCATCGATCGCTTCGCGGTAGGTCTGGCGCAGTGCGTCGAAGCTGGTGTTGCGGAACCCCGGGTCGTTGACGTCCGGGCTGATCGACGCGGTGCGGCTGGTGGGCCCGAGCACACCGATCACGAAGCGCGGCTTGCCCGGCGTGGTGGCCGCCACGGCATCGCAGCAGGCGCGCGCGACGGCGGCGCCGGCCTTGTTGAGTTCATAGACCAGGTGTTCCAGGTGGTAATCGGCCTGGCTGACCGAGGTGGCGTTGAAGGTGTTGGTCTCCACCAGGTCCGCGCCGGCCTCCAGGTAGGCGGTGTGGATCTGCGCGATCACCTCCGGCTTGCTCAGCAGCAGCAGGTCGTTGTTGCCTTTCAGGTCGTGGCCTTCCGGCGTGCCGTGGTCGCAGCCGGGGCCATGCGCGTGCGCGCTGTCGTAGCCTTCGGCGAAGCGTTCACCGCGATAGTCCGCTTCCTGCAGCCCATGGCGCTGGATCATCGTGCCCATCGCGCCATCGATGATCAGGATGCGCCGGGCGAGCGCGTCCTGCAGGGCGTGCACGCGGTCGGGATGGAGCCAGGGCAGCGACGACATGGGTGGACCTCAGGGCTTGCTGGCGATCAGCGAAATGACTTCGAAATGCGGCGGGCGTTTTTCGCGGGTCACCGTTTCCAGGCTGGACACGACCAACCCGGCTTTCTCGGCGAACTTGCGCAGTTCCTTGTCCGAGAAGCCCAGGTTGACGTGACCGTAGGCATCCACTGCCGCCTTGTGTTCGTGGCGGGCCAGGCTGCACAGCAGCAGGCGACCGCCCGAGCGCAGCACACGCGCGCCTTCGGCCACGGCCTGGGCCGGCTTGGCGGCGTAGGTCAGGGCGTGCATCAGCACCACCAGGTCGAAGCTGCGGTCCTTGAACGGCAGCGCATGCATGTCGCCTTCGCGCACTTCCACGTTGGCCAGCCGGCGCAGGCGCTCGCTCGCGGCGGCGACCACGCGCGCGCTGGTATCGATGCAGACATAGCGCTTGGCGTGCGGGGCCACCAGTTCGGCCAGCACGCCGTCGCCGGAGGCGATATCCAGCACATCCCCGGTTTCCAGCAGCGGCAGCGCGGTGCGTGCCAGCGCTTCCCAGGTGCGGCCGGGGGAGTAGTGGCGCTCCATGTCGCCGGCCACGCTGTCGGCCCAGTTCTGGTCGGCGGCGCGGCTGGCCAGTACGGCGGCGACGCGTTCAGCATCCTGGCGCAGCAGCGGATCGTCGCTGCCGGTGCTCAGTGCATGCCACAATGCACGCTGCGCCGGGTCCAGCGCGGCGTCGTCGAAGCGGTAATACGCCGACACGCCGGCACGCCGGTCGCGCACCAGGCCGGCTTCCTTGAGCCGGGCCAGGTGGGTGGACACGCGTGGCTGCGCCAGCGTGGTGATGGCCGACAGCTCGGCCACGGTCAATTCTTCCTGCTCCAGCAGCGTGAGCAGGCGTACGCGGGTGGCGTCGGCGAACACTTTCAGCCGGACCGACCAGTCCTCGAGATCCATTGAATATCTACCTATCGCGATATAGAGATATTTTCGCCCCGGGCCGGTGCCGGGTCAAGTCAGCTGGCATTGACCGGCCCCCGGTACAATCGCCGCACCTGGACGCGCGCTGCGCGGCCAAAATCACCATGTTCCCGGGAGGGTGTTGTGGATTTCAGTTTTACCGAAGAGCAGTTGATGCTGCAGGACGTTGCGCGCCGCATCGCCCAGGAAAAGATCGCGCCCAGCGCCGAGCACCATGACCGGACCGGCGAGTTTCCGCTGGAGAACATCCGCCTGCTGGGAGAGAACGGGCTGATGGGCATTGAAGTGCCGGCCGAATACGGCGGCGCGGGCATGGACCCGATCGCCTACGTGCTGGCGATGGTGGAGGTCGCCGCCGGCGACGCGGCGCATTCGACCATCATGTCGGTCAACAACTCGCTGTTCTGCAACGGCATCCTCACCCACGGCAGCGAAGCGCAGAAGCAGACCTACGTGCGCGCCATCGCCGAGGGCGAGGCCATCGGTGCGTTCGCGCTGACCGAGCCGCAGTCCGGTTCGGACGCCACGGCGATGCGTTGCCGCGCGGTCAAGCAGGCCGACGGCAGCTTCGTGATCAACGGCAAGAAGAGCTGGATCACCTCCGGCCCGGTCGCCAAGTACATCGTGCTGTTTGCCATGACCGACCCGGACCAGGGCGCGAGCGGCATCAGCGCGTTCATGATCGACACCGACAAGGCCGGCTTCCACCGCGGCAAGACCGAGCCGAAGCTGGGCATCCGGGCCTCGGCCACCTGCGAAATCGAGTTCCAGGATTACGTGGCCAGCGCCGACGACGTGCTGGGCAAGGAGGGCGAGGGCTTCAAGATCGCCATGGGCGTCCTCGACGCCGGTCGCATCGGCATCGCCTCGCAGGCCATCGGCATCGCCCGCGCCGCCTATGAAGCCACGATCGAGTACGTGAAGGACCGCAAGGCCTTCGGGGCGGCCATCGGCACGTTCCAGATGACCCAGGCCAAGATCGCCGACATGAAGTGCAAGCTGGACGCGGCCTTGTTGCTGACCCTGCGCGCGGCATGGGTGAAGGGCCAGGGCAAGCGTTTCAGCAACGAAGCGGCCATCGCCAAGCTGACCGCCTCCGAAGCGGCGATGTGGATCACCCACCAGGCCGTGCAGATCCACGGCGGCATGGGGTACTCCAAGGAAATGCCGCTGGAGCGTTACTTCCGTGATGCCAAGATCACCGAGATCTATGAGGGCACCTCGGAGATCCAGCGGCTGGTGATTGCGCGCAACGAGACCGGGCTGCGCTGAGCAGGCCATGGGCGGCGCCGCAATGGCGCCGCCCGATTACCGTGGGCGCACGCTACCAGCTTGAGCAGGCGATCGTTTCGCCGTTCCACGTGCAGCGCAGCCGCAACGTCTCGATCCCGGAATCGTCCAACTGCATGCCGTACAGTTTGGCGGCCTGCATCCACTCACGCATCGTGAGGGGATCGGGGAAGTAATGGTCCCCGGCAAAAATATCGCCGGCCTCCGGCCCGGTAGCGGATGCGTCAGGAATCGGATTGCCCTGGGCGTCCCGGCTCTTTCCTTTCACGTAACGTGCTTGATCCACTGAGTTCGGCTCAATCACGAGGTGGGTCTGCGATCCGTCGCGCCATGTGATCTTGTAGGTCACAGAATCGACGCCAAAGAGGCGGCTGACGAAGCTCAAGCCAACCGATGACAACGTGGTGGAGATCGAATTCCATGCGGTGCTGCCTGTCGTGGCGCCAGAGAACGCGGCGCCGATGCGGCTCTCAAGCCTTGCGCGGCCCGTGGCGGACTGGACGACATCGTAGGCGCTGTAGTCCTTGAACTCCTCCGGAAAGACAATGCCATTGGCCGCGCCCGGGTCGTCAGGGTGGACCGGGATCACCGCCCCGTTGCCTGCTGCCTGCGGCGCGCCCAACGAACTGGCAGATGCATCCTGATTGGCAAGCCCCATGATGCGCTGGAAGGCGCTGGATACCGGCGACGGAACTGCCGTAGTGATGGCCCTGTAGCGCTTTAGCTCACGGTCGTACTCGACCTCGAAGCCATGGAGCTTTACTTGGGCCAGATCGACCACGAGCGTGGTTCCGGTGCCTGAGCTTGCGGCAATCTGGCGTGGATTGACGCAATTGTCGCAGACGACAAGTCCACCGGCGTGCGCGTCGCCTGACAGGAGCAGTCCGGCTTCCAGCAGCAGCGACAGTGACGTGGTAGCGAAAACACGGTGCTTCATGGTGTTTCTCCCCCGTTGAGCGCGACGGGCCGGTCATCCGGCGTGGATCGCGTGAGGGTCTTTTGTATCCCTACGGGTCACCGAAGACCGTGGCGCCGTCTACAGATGGATAACGATGTGTCGATCACGACATGGTGAGGCGTGGACGTCAGGGGTAGGTGCCGACCGTTGGTCGGCACGCCGATTGAGGCAGAATGTGCACTCGTTTTTTTGCCGGACATCCCATGCTGATTTACCGAGGCGCAGGTTTCCTGACCCTGCTCACCCCCATCGCCACGTTGCTGCTGCTGATGTGGCTGTGGCCCGACCCTGCCGTTGCCAAGGGCAATACCTCACTGACGCAGCTGCTGGTCGGATTCGGGATTGGTGCGGCGATCAATGTGCTGCTGGGTCTGGTGCTCAATCGCGGCCCACGTGCGCCGGGTGAGCGTGCCCCCCATCATTTCTTCTTCGTGCCGATGCAGTGGCCGTCGCTGGTGATCGTGGTCGTCTGCGCGGCGGTGGCGCTGCTGCGCTGACGCACGGTAGTGCCGGCCGCTGGCCGGCAACCAGACGGTGCATGCAGGACAGGGTAGTGCCGGCCGCTGGCCGGCAACCAGGCGGTGCATGCAGGACAGGGTAGTGCCGGCCGCTGGCCGGCAACCAGGCGGTGCATGCAGGACAGGGTAGTGCCGGCCGCTGGCCGGCAACCAGGCGGTCCGTGCAGGACAGGGTAGTGCCGGCCGCTGGCCGGCAACCAGG
>NZ_JBFULC010000085.1:0-18741 GCF_056400525.1 Stenotrophomonas sp. P5_A9 | reverse complement strand
ATGTCGGATGGTCGCGCAGCCACGCATGGCGTGGCTCTACCGGTTGGGGCGCGGTGCGGGATGGTGGTGCGGCCACGCGTGGCGTGGCTCTACCGGCTGCGGCGCGGTGCCGGATGTTGGTGCAGCCACGCATGGCGTGGCTCTACCGGTTGGGGCGCGATGCGTCGCGCGGCCACGCATGGCCGGGCGCCGGTAGTGCCGGCCGCTGGCCGGCAACCTCATGAACAATGACGGTCCTGCCGGGTTGCCGGCCAGCGGCCGGCACTACCGGCGCCCGGCCATGCGTGGCCGCGCGACGCATCGCGCCCCAACCGGTAGAGCCACGCCATGCGTGGCTGCACCAACATCCGGCACCGCGCCGCAGCCGGTAGAGCCACGCCACGCGTGGCCGCACCACCATCCCGCACCGCGCCCCAACCGGTAGAGCCACGCCATGCGTGGCTGCGCGACCATCCGACATCGCGCCGCAGCCGGTAGAGCCACGCCATGCGTGGCTGCGCGACCCGCGCGCGTCGTGCAGAACGCAGAACGCCGGGCAATGCCCGGCGCTCTGTGGTGTCCGCTTGCGGTCAATGACCGGTCAGAACGACCAGTTGAACGTGATCGACCCATTGCGGCCATCGCCGTACGCACCATACCCGTTGATCTGCGAGAAGTACTTCTTGTCCAGCAGATTGTTGAGGTTGGCCTGCACGCTGAACTCGGGCGAGATGCGGTAGCGCACGAAGGCACTCACCAGCGCGTAGCCGTCCTGCTCGATGCGGCCGTATGCCGGCACCGGGTAGTAGATGCGGTTCTGCCAGTTGGCGCCGCCGCCCACGGTGAGCGCGGTCAGCGACTGCGGGGTGTAGCTGGTGAACAGCTTGATCGTCGTCTGCGGCAGGTTGGTGTTGATGTCCGCGTCGTTGATGTCCTTGGCCACGTAGCGCGAAGCACCGAAGGTGGCATTCCAGCCCGGGGCCAGTTCGCCGTTCACTTCAAACTCAAACCCCCGGCTGACCGTGCCGCGCGCAGCGATGTAGGCAGTTTCGCCGCCCGTTCCGCCCACCACCGGTTCGCCGGTGGACTGGCCCACGTTGTCCTGCTCGATACGGAACACGGCAAGCGAGGCATTCAAGCGGTCGTCGAACCATGCACCCTTGACGCCCACTTCGTAGCTCTTGCCGTCCACCGGATCCAGGTAGCTGCCGTTGCGGTTCTTCAGCATCTGCGGCTGGAAGATCTCGGTATAGCTGGCGTAGGTGGAGTAGGTGTCGTTGAGGTCGAACACCAGGCCGGCGTACGGAGTGGTGACCTTGTGCGAGCGGTCGGCGCCTTCACCCTCGCTCTTCCAGTCGGTGTAACGCGCGCCGAGGATCAGCTTGAGCGGCTCGGCCAGCGACAGGCGGGTGGCGGCATAGCCGGCCTTCTGGGTGATGGTGCCTTCGCTCTGCAGCGGCAGGGTGGCGGCCCAGTTCGGCTCGGGGAAGTTGCCTACGCCGGCCAGGTAGTTGTCCAGCGGCGCCCAGCCCACCTGGTAGTCGCCGTAGTTGGCGAACTCGCGCTTGTTGTAGCTCAGGCCGGCCATGAACTGGTGCTCGCGGCCGAACAGCTGGAACGGGCCTTCCACGAAGCCATCCACCGCGTTGACCTTGCGCTCGGTGTTGTAGAAACCTGCCGAGGGCGTGACGCCGGCGCCGGTGCTCTTGTCCAGCAACGAGGCGCCCGAGGTCCAGTCGTTGTAGGCCGGATAGAACAGCTTGTCATCGGCCTTGGTGGTGTCATGCGTCGCGCCGAGCTTGACCTTCCAGTCGTTGCCGAAGGCATGCTCCAGCGTGGCGAACAGACGCTTGCTGGTGGTGTCCCAGTACGTCCAGCCCGGGTTGGCGCTGAAGGACTCGTCGAACGGGGTCGGGCTGCCGTCGGAGTACAGCATCGGGAAGCCACCCCATGTAGCCCCGTTGGCGCGCTTCTGCTGGTAGTCGTAGCCCACGCTCAGCTGGGTGTCCGGGGTGAGGTCGGCGTCGATCACCGCATAGCCCAGCGTCTTGTGCTGGTCGTAGCGGTCCATCTGCGATTCGGTGTCCAGGTAGCTGCCGATCACGCGCGCGCGCACCGAGCCGCTGGCGTTCAGCGGGGTGGTCACATCCACGGTGCTGCGGGTGCGGCCCCAGCTGCCGACGTTGACCGACACGTTGCCGGTCAGCTCGGCGCTGTCGGCGTGCTTGCGGATCAGGTTGACCGAGGCCGACGGATTGCCCGCACCGCTGAGCAGGCCGGTGGCACCGCGGACCACTTCCACGCGGTCATACAGGGCCAGGTCCAGGCCGGAGTCGCCGTAGCTCCAGTTCTGCACCATCTGCGTGGGCAGGCCGTCGAACTGGTAGCTGTCGATGTAGAAGCCGCGCGCGTAGAACTCGGTGCGCTCGGTATCGGACTGGGTGCTGCTCACCCCGGTGGTGTTGGCCAGCACGTCGATGATGTCGTCGAGGTTCTGGTCCTCGATGCGCTGGTGGCTGATGATGCTCACCGACTGCGGGATCTCGCGCGGGGCCAGGTCGAAGCGGGTACCGGCGGAGGTTTTGCGCACCGAGTAGCCCTCGGCGCGTTCGCCCTTGACCACGATCTTGTCTAGGGTGGTGGCATCGGTGGTGGCGTCCTGCGCAAAGGCAGGGGCGGCGATCAGCGCACACAGCGCGGCAAACAGGGCCTGCGACAGGCGGCGTTGGGGCAGGGCGCGGGACAGCACTACGGAAGAACGGGTCATCGGCGTTTCCAGGGCGGCGGCACGCACATGGCCGATGTCCGTCGGTGGCCAGGTGCTTGGCGGTGGAGGTGGGGTCGGTGCGCGGCTCGGTACCGAACTCCGCAGCGCCTCCCTGGCGCGAACGGGATCACAGTATGTTAATGCGAATCATTGCTATCAGCAATTCGGCTGGAGGCGACGCCGCCTGAAGCTTTCAGGGTCTCCCGTACCCCTTGGTGAGGAGGGGTACGGTGAGAGGGCGGCGGATTAACATCGGCGGTCGTAGGCTGAGCATCCGCCCGCGCGCAGCAGGAGAAACGCCATGGTTGCCAAGAACACCCTCTGTCTCTGGTATGACGGCACCGCCCTGGAGGCGGCCACCTTCTATGCCCAGACCTTCCCCGACAGCGCGGTGCACGCGGTCCACCGTGCCCCGGCCGACTTCCCGTCGGGCAAGCAGGGCGACGTGCTGACCGTGGATTTCACCGTCGCCGGCATCCCCTGCATAGGCCTCAACGGTGGCCCGGCGTTCAAGCACAGCGAGGCGTTCTCCTTCCAGATCGCCACCGACGACCAGGCCGAGACCGACCGGCTGTGGAACGCCATCGTCGGCAACGGCGGTGAGGAAAGCGCCTGCGGCTGGTGCCGGGACAAGTGGGGCCTGTCCTGGCAGATCACCCCGCGCGTGCTGACCGAAGCGGTGACCAGCAAAGACCCGGCGGTGGCCAAGCGCGCGTTCGAGGCCATGATGACGATGCGCAGGATCGATGTGGCGCAGATCGAAGCGGCGGTGCGCGGCTGAGGACGCTTTGTAGTCTTACAGCGGAACGCCCAGGCCACGCTTCAACGTGCTCAACGCTACGGCGGTGCGGAAGCGCTCGATGTTGTCGTCGTTGCCGAACAGGCGCACGCTGATCGCCTCGTACTCTTCCATCGAGGCGGCCGTGAGGATCAGCAGGAAATCGGCATCGCCGGTGATGGCGTAGCACTGTTGCACGGCGGGATCTTCCTGCACGCGACGGCGGAAGGGGGCAACGCGGTGCGGCTGCTCGCTGGCCACCCGCACCTCGACCATGATGGTCAGCGGGCGGCCGAGCCGGCATTGATCGAGTACGGCGACGTTGGCGCGGATGATCCCCGCCTCCTGCAGCCGCTTGATCCGGCGCTGGACTGCCGGCGCGGACAGGTGCACCGCTTCGGCGATCTCCCGCTGCGGGGTGGTGTTGTCGCGCTGGAGGATGGCCAGGATGGCGCGGTCGAAGTCGTCGGGGCTGTAGGGGACGGCAGACATGGGCGAGTGAAACGTGCAGGAAGGCACGTGCAATTGAGCCTTTGCTTCGGCCCGGACGCAATATGCTGACGCGATGTCGACCTCCCGCTATTCCTCGCTCATCCCCGTCCTGGCCGTCCTCGGCTCGGTCACCGCCCTGTCCGTGGGCACGTCGTTCGCCAAACAGCTGTTCCCGCTGATCGGCGCACAGGGCACCAGCGCGTTGCGCGTGGGCTTCTCGGCGCTGGTACTGCTGGCGGTGTTCCGGCCGTGGCGCTGGACCACCACGCGCGCCGATGCCGGGACGATCCTCCGCTACGGCATCACCCTGGGGGTGATGAACCTGCTGTTCTACATGGCGCTGCGCACGATTCCGTTCGGCATCGCGGTGGCCATCGAATTCTGCGGGCCGCTGGCGGTGGCGATCTGGTCATCGCGCCGGCCGGTCGATTTCGTCTGGGTCGGCTGCGCGCTGGCCGGGCTGTTGCTGCTGCTGCCGTTGGGACACGGTGCGGCGCTGGATCCGGTCGGGGTGATGTTCGCGCTGGGTGCGGCAGTGTGCTGGGCGCTGTACATCATCTTCGGCAAGCGCGCCGGCCACCTGCCTGCCGGGCATACGGTGTCGCTGGGGCTGTGCGCGGCGGCGTTGGTGGTGGTGCCGGTGGGCGTTGCGCATGCGGGCATGGCGTTGCTGGACCCGAAGATCCTGCTGTTCGGGCTGGGCGTGGCGATCGTCTCCAGCGCGATTCCGATGTCGCTGGAGATGATGGCGCTCAAGCGTCTGCCGAAGGAGACCTTYGGCATCCTGATCAGCATGGAACCGGCGGTAGCCGCGCTGCTGGCGATGGGGCTGCTGGCCGAACAGGCCGGCTCCCCTYACCGTTGGATCGCGAGGAGCCGGCCAGCGGCCGGCACTACCGGGTTTTCAGCGCCTGACCGGCGCATCCCCGGCCAMGTAGTACGCGGCGGTGCTGCGTGCCAATGGCGCACGCCCACGGATRCGGTCGGCGATCTTCTCGGCGATCATGATCGTGGTGGCGTTGAGGTTGCCGGTGATGATGCGCGGCATGATCGAGGCATCCACCACGCGCAGGCTTTCCATGCCATGCACGCGGCCCTGGCCATCAACCACGCTCATCGCATCGGTGCCCATCGCGCAGGAACAGGACGGGTGGTAGGCGGTTTCGGCATGGGCGCGCACGAAGGCGTCCAGTTCGGCGTCGCTCTGGCACGCGGCACTGGGGCTGATCTCGCGCCCCCGATACTCGTCCAGCGCAGGCTGGGCGATGATCTCGCGGGTGATGCGGATGGCATCGCGGAATTCCTGCCAGTCCTGGTCGGTGGACTGGTAATTGAACAGGATCGAGGGATGCTCGCGCGGGTCCAGCGATTTCGCATGCACGCGCCCACGGCTGGGCGTGCGCATCGAGCCCACGTGCGCCTGGAAGCCGTGTTCCTTGACCGCATTGGTGCCGTTGTAATTGATCGCCACCGGCAGGAAGTGGTACTGGATGTTGGGCCACTCGAAGTCCTCGCGGGTGCGGATGAACCCACCGGCCTCGAACTGGTTGCTGGCGCCGATGCCGGTGCCGGCGAACAGCCACTCCGCGCCGATTGCCGGCTGGTTCCACCACTGCAGCGCCGGGTACAGCGACACCGGCTTCTTGCAGGCGTACTGCATGTATACCTCCAGGTGGTCCTGCAGGTTTTCGCCGACACCGGGCAGGTCGTGCACCAGCGGCACGCCGAGCGCGGCCAGCAGCGCCGGTGCGCCCACGCCGGAGCGCTGCAGGATCTGCGGCGAGGCGATCGCACCGGCGCACAGCAGCACCTCGCGGCGCGCGGTGGCATCGATCGGCTCGGCACTGTTGCCGGTGAGGTAGCGCACGCCCACCGCGCGCTTGCCGGCAAACAGGATGCGGTCGGTGGTGGCATGCACCACGATCTCCAATCCGGCGCGGTCCTTGGCCATGTCCAGGTAACCGCGCGCGGTGCTGGAGCGGCGGCCGCGCGGGGTGACGGTGCGGTCCATCGGGCCGAAGCCTTCCTGCTGGTAGCCGTTGAGGTCGTCGGTACGCGGGTAGCCCGCCTGCACGCCGGCCTCGACCATGGCGTGGAACAGCACGTTGTTGCCGTTCTTTGGCGTGGCCACGCTGACCGGACCGTCGCCGCCGTGGTAGTCGTTGGGACCGATGTCGCGGGTTTCGGCCTTGCGGAAGTAGGGCAGCACGTCGGCGTAGCTCCAATCCTCCAGGCCGTCGAACCTGGCCCAGTTGTCGAAGTCCAGCGCGTTGCCGCGGATGTAGCACATGCCGTTGATCAGCGAAGAACCGCCCAGGCCCTTGCCACGTCCGCATTCCATGCGCCGGTTGTCCATGTGTGGCTCCGGCTCGGTCTCATAGGCCCAGTTGTAGCGGCGGCCCTGCAGCGGAAAGGCCAGTGCGGCCGGCATCTGCGTGCGGAAGTCCAGCCGGTAGTCCGGGCCACCGGCTTCAAGCAGCAGCACGCTGACGCCGGCGTCTTCGGTCAGGCGCGCGGCCAGCGTGTTGCCGGACGAGCCGGCGCCGATGATGATGTAGTCGTATTCGCGCTTCATCGCGGGGGTCTCCTGTCAGGCCGGTTCAGAACACCGACGCGTAGCGGTCCAGTTCGATCTGGATGGACTTGGTGCGGGTATAGGCGCGCAGCGTGGCCAGGCCGTTTTCGCGGCCCACGCCGGACTGCTTGTAGCCGCCCACCGGCATCTGCGCCGGCGATTCGCCCCAGCAGTTGACCCAGCAGATGCCGGCCTCCAACTGGTGGATCAGGCGGTGCGCGCGGCTCAGGTCGCGGCTGACCACGCCGGCGGCCAACCCATACTCGGTGGCGTTGGCGCGGGCGATCGCCTCTTCTTCAGTGTCGTAGGACAGCAGGCTCAGCACCGGCCCGAAGATCTCTTCGCGCACGATGCGCATGTCGTCGCGACAGTCGCTGAACACCGTCGGCGCCACGTAGCAGCCCTTGCCGAGCGCGCCGTCGGTCAACCGCTCGCCACCGCAGACCAGGCGCGCGCCTTCGGTCTTGCCGCTGGCGATATGGTCCAGCACGCGGCGCATGTGCGCGGCGCTGACCAGCGGGCCGAAGTTGGTGGCCTCCTGCAACGGATCGCCGATGCGGATGCGCGCGATGCGCTCGCTCAAGGCCAGTTCGACATCGGCGAGCAGGTCCTTGGGCACGAACACGCGCGTGCCATTGGTGCAGACCTGGCCGGAGCTGTAGAAGTTGGCCATCATCGCCACATCCGCGGCCAGCTCGATATCGGCATCGGCGCAGATGATCAGCGCCGACTTGCCGCCCAGTTCCATGGTCACCTCCTTGAGGGTGGAACTGGACGCACTGGCCATCACCTTGCGCCCGGTACTGGTGCCGCCGGTGAAGGAGATCTTTTCGATGCCCGGGTGCTCGGTCAGTGCCGAGCCCACACCGGCGCCATCGCCGGGCAGCACGTTGAAGACGCCGTCGGGCAGGCCGGCTTCGGTGAAGATCTCGGCCAGCTTCAGCGCGGTCAGCGGGGTCACTTCACTGGGCTTGAAGATCATCGCGTTGCCAGCGGCCAGTGCGGGGGCGGCCTTCCACAGCGCGATCTGGATCGGGTAGTTCCACGCGCCGATCGCCCCGACCACGCCCAGGGGTTCCTGCCGGGTGTAGAAAAAGCTGCCTTCGCGCAGCGGCACCTGGCTGCCTTCCAGCCCGTGCATCACCCCGGCGTAGTACTCCAGCACGTCCGCGCCGGTGACGATGTCCACGCTGCGGGTTTCGCTCAGCGGCTTGCCGGTGTTGAGCGTTTCCAGCTCGGCCAGCGCATCGTTGCGCTCGCGCAGCAATGCCACCGCACGCAGCAGGATGCGCGAGCGCTCCACCGTGGTCAGCGCGGCCCAGACCTTCTGGCCGGCCTGCGCGCTTTCCACTGCGGCGTCGAGATCGTCGCTGTTGGCGCTGTGCACCTTGGCCAGCACCTCGCCGGTGGCCGGGTTGGTGACCTCGAAGGTGCGGTTGCCCTGCGAGGGAACGTAGCGGCCGCCGATGTACAGCAGTTGGTCGGGGAAGTGGGGCATGTCGATGACTCCTTTGCAGCGGGAGACCAGTGGGTTCAGCGGGTCAGATGCAGGAACTGCAGGTGGCGCTCGTACTGGTCGATGATGTCGTTGATGATCTGCTGGCGGCTGTAGCCGAACAGCTCGTAGTCCTGTCCACCTTCGTAGAGGTGCACCTCGGCGCGGTAATAACGCAGGCTGCGGAAGCGTTGCGCGGCAAACGAGGGCGTGAGGTAGCCGCGCATGATCACCTGGTAGGTGAACACCTGTTGCTCGCCATGGTCGACCAGCAGTTCCATGTGGCCCGGTTCGAATTTCGTGTGCACATCCAGGCCTTTCTCGCGCAGCTGCGCGGCCACCGCCTCGATGGCCGGCTTCACGTCGGTGTCCATGAACCGGTACACCTCGTCGCGCACCGGGAAGTGCACCGCCTGGGAGATGCGCTGGCGCCAGCCACGCTGGTGCCGCGACTGCCCGATCAGCGGGATCGGCGAATACTGCGAGGCCTTCTTGCGCTGCGACTCTTCGCCCAGCGCGCGGGTCAGCCCCCACAGCATCAGCAGCAGCACCACCGAGAACGGCAGCGAGGCCAGCACGACGGCCGATTTGAGCGCGTCCATGCTGCCGGCCAGCAACAGGCCGGCGGTGACCAGGCCGGTCATCACGCCCCAGAACACGCGCAGCCAGCGCGGACCATCGTCCTCCGGCGCGCCGCCGTGCGAGGACAGCGTGGACAGCACCACGGTACCCGAGTCGGCCGAGGTCACGAAGAACACGAAGCTGACGATCACGGTGACCGCAATGACCACCCGGCTCCAGGGATAGTTGTCCAGCAGTGCGTACAGCACGGTCGGCGGGTTATCCACCGCCATCTGCGCCAACTGCACCTGGTCGTGGTGGAGGATCTGGTCCAGCGCGCTGTTGCCGAAGATCGACAGCCACGCCAGGGTGAATCCGAGCGGGATCAGCAGCACGCCCAGCACGAATTCGCGGATGGTGCGGCCACGCGAGATGCGCGCGATGAACAGCCCCACGAACGGCGCCCAGCCGATCCACCAGGCCCAGTAGAACACCGTCCAGTTGCCCAGCCAGTCCGGCCGCCCGCCGTAGGCATACACGTCGAAGCTCTTGCCGACCACGTTGCCCAGGTAGTCGCCCATGTTCTGCATGAACGCGTTGAGCAGGTACTGGGTGGGCCCGGCGAACAGCATGAACAGCAGCAGCCCGATGGCCAGCAGCATGTTGATGTTGGACATCCAGCGCACGCCTTTTTCCACCCCGGACACGGCCACGGCGATGGCCGCGCCCATCATCAGCACGATCAACCCGACCTGCACCCAGGCCGCGTGTGGCACCTGGAACAGGGTATTGAGGCCGGCGTTGAGGTGCAGCACGCCAAAGCCCATGTCCGCGCCCAGGCCGAACACCGTGGCCACGATGCCCAGCGCATCGACGGTGTAGCCGATGGGGCCGTTGATGCGCTTGCCGATCAGCGGATACAGCGCCGAGCGCAGCGCCAGCGGCAGGTTGTGGCGGTAGGCGAAGTAGGCCAGCGCCATCGCCGCCAGCGCGAATACGCCCCAGCCGTGCAGGCCCCAGTGCAGGAACAGCAGCTGCATGGCTTGCCGCGCGCTGGCCTCGCCACTGCCCACGCCGCCCTGCGGCGGCAGCAGATAGTGGGTAAGCGGTTCGGACACGCAGAAGAAGAACAGGGTGATGCTGATCCCGGCCGCGAACAGCATCCCGGCCCAGGACAGATAGCTGAATTCCGGTTCGTCGTGGTCCGCGCCAAGCTTGACCGTGCCATAGCCGGACAGTGCCACGCCGACCACGAACACCAGGTACACGGTCATCGCCAGCAGGTAATACCAGCCGACGTTGCGCGAGGCCCAGGTCTGGGCATCCAGCAACAGCACGCCGGCATCGATGGGAAACACGGTGACCAGAAGGGCGAATGCCGCCACGATCGTGGCGGCAAGCAGGAAGACCGGTCGAAGCGTGCGTACCTCGTTTTGAGGTGACTCCACAGCGCTCATGGGGTGGGGGTACTCTCGGTGCCGGATACGGCAGACCCGGACTATTACCCCACATCGACTGTGGAGGGGCTGTTTACGCCGCGAAGATGCCCGCCGCGCAACGGCGGCGGGTATCGGGGTGAGGCCTTACCGCAGCGCGCTGCTGGGTACGTCGATGGCCATCGCCAGGGCGAGGTGATCGGAAAACGCGGCCGGTACGGCCTCGGCACTGCGTTGCTGCAGGCCGTCGCTGAGCAGGATGTGGTCGATGGCCCGGTCCGGCCGCCAGCTGGGGAACGTGGGCACCGCGCAGCCTGGCGGTTGCAGGTTGGTCTTGCGGTACAGCGCCTGCATTTCCGGGCGGTCGGCCAGGCAGTTGAAATCGCCCATCAGCACCGCGTTGGGATGGTCGGTGAGCAGGTCGGCGATGAAGGCCAGCTGCGACATCCGCGAGTTGGTGCCCAAGGACAGGTGCGCCACCGCCACCGCCAGGCCCTGCCGGCCTTCGCCGAACTTGGCCAGCAGCACGCCGCGCCCGCCGATGCGGCCGGGCAGGGCGTGGTCCTGTACTTCCACCGGTTCCAGCCGGCTGAGCAGGCCGTTGGCGCTGGAGGCCACCCCGCCCATGCGGCGGTTGGGCTGGTGGCTCCAGTAATTGAAGCCGGCGCGCTCGGCCAGGTAGTGGGTCTGGTTGGTGAAGCCCGAGCGCAGGCTGCCCGGGTCGGCCTCCTGCAGGCCGACGATGTCGTGGCCACGGGCCAACTGTGCGATTGCGTCCAGACTGGTGCGCTTGCGCCCGGCCGGCAGTGCATGCGACCAGCTGCGGGTCACATAGTCACTGTAGCGGCGGGTGCTGCTGCCGGCCTGGATGTTGGCCGTCAGCAGGCGCAGGGTCCGCGTGGTGGGGGAATTCACGACGGTAGCGGGCTCGGTCTGGATCAATTGCCCTTGGCGGCGCGCTCGCGGGCGATCAGGTGATCGGCAATGCGCAGCATGTCGGGGAAGCTCTTGCCCTTGACCAGGTACTTGCCGTTGACGATCACCGACGGGGTGCCGGTGATCTGGCTGCGCTGGGCGAACTGCTTGGCGGCATTGGTCTTGGCATTCACCGCGAAGCTGCCCATGGTGCTGGCGAACTGCTTGGCATCGGCGCCGTGCTTGGCATAGAAGGCGGCGATGTCTTCAACCGAATCCTTGCCGCGCTCGCCCTTCAGGGTCTGCTCGGCGTGGATGGCCGAGTACAGCGCCTCGTGGGTCTTTTCCTGCAGGCCCATGCTCTGTGCGGCGTAGAAGGCGCGCGCATAGTTGTCCCAGGTGCCGCCGAACATCGCCGGCACGTAGACGAAGCTGACGTCGCTGGGCAGGCCAGCCTTCCACGGCCCGATCAGCGGCTGGAACGCGGCGCAGGCCGGGCACACGTAACCGAAGATCTCGGCCACTTCGATCTTGCCGGCGGCCGGCTGGAACGGCTGGCCGTTCTCGATCACCACATAGTCGGTGCCTGCCACCGGCTCCGGGCCGGTCGGGCGCGAGGACGCCGGCGCCGGTGCCGGGGTGGTGGCGGCTGCGGCAGCGGTCTCGGCGGCGGAGGATTCACCGGTGGCGGCCGGGGCTTCGCTGTTGGTCGCCGGTGCAGTGTCGGTGGCCGGGGTGCTGCTCGGGGCAGCCGGTTCGGTCGGCGCGGCGGTATTGGCGGTGCCGTCCTGGGCCTTGCAGGCCGCAAGGATCGGCAGCAGGGCCATCAGGGCAATGGCGAAACGGGTCTTCATCTAGGCATCTCCAACGGATGAACAAGGTGGGGCCGGCGCACGGGGCGCCGGCTCAGGGGGAAATAATGGCATGCGGCCAGGCGCGTCCCGCGTACACGGTGTGTGACGGTTCAGAGAGCCTGCACTCAGCGCTTGGGCTGGGTGCGCGCCTGGGCGATGAGCGCATCGGCGTTGCGCAGCATCGATTCGAACGAGTCGCCCTTGACCAGGTAACGGCCGTTGATCACCAGCGCCGGGGTGCCGGGCACCTTGGTGCGCTGGGCGAAGGCGCGCGCGGCCTTGAGCTTCTGTTCCACCGCATCGCCCTTGATCGTGGCCAGGAAGGTCTCCGGGGCCACGCCGTAGGTCTTGTAGAAGCTGGCCAGTTCGTCCGGGGACACGTTCTGCATCGGCAGCGTCTGCTTGTCATGCAGGGCCTCGAACATCGCGCGGTGGCTGCGCTTGGCCACGCCCAGCTGGTCGGCGGCGAAGTAGGCACGGGCGAACGAATCCCAGATTCCGCCGAACGCGGCCGGCACCGGGGTGAAGCGGACGTCCTTGGGCAGCTTGGCCGCCCAGGCTTCCAGCTGCGGCTCGAAGCGCGCGCAGTGCGGGCAGGTGTAGCCGAAGATTTCCACCACTTCGATCTTGCTGGCCAGCGGCGCATACGGGCCGGGCGCTTCGATCACTTCGTAGTCGGTACCTTCGACCAGCTTGATCGGCGTGGCGGCCAGGGTGGTCAGGGGGCTCAGGGCCAGCAGCAACAGCATCAGGCGGGGCATCAACGTCATCTACATCCATCTCCATCGGAAAAAACAACGCCGGCCCAGTGCCGGCGTGGCGGTGAACATAACCCGCCACGGGGGCGGGGCGGCGACTGCGCCGCCAAGCGGTCCTTACGGCGCCTTGGCCGGTTGCGTGGCGGTCACCGCGGCGACGTCGTCGGCACGGTTGTGCAGGCCCTGCAGGTAGCTGCCCAGCGCCTGGATCTCCTGTTCGGTGAGCTGCTTGGCAATGCTGGCCATGATCTGGAAGTGCGCCTTGTCGGTTTCCTGGGTGGTGCCGGCCTGGTACTCCTGCAGCCGGCGCGCCACATATGCGGCGTGCTGGCCGCCGATGTGCGGATACGCCGGGCCCGGGTTGCCGGCGCCGGTGGGACCGTGGCAGGCCATGCAGGCGGGGATGCCGCGTTCGGCGTCACCGCCGCGATACAGCTGCTGCCCGATCTCGTAGAACTTCTTGCCGGCATAGGGACCGTCGCCGACCAGGCCATCGTCGGCAAGCCCGGCGCTGGCCTTCTGCGTTGCGAAATATGCACCGATATCGCGCATGTCCTGCGGGGTGAGGTCCTGCACGAAGGGCACCATCGCCGCGGACGCACCGGAGGTGCGCTGGCCGTTGGCGATCAGTGCCATCTGCTGGGCCACGTAGCGTTCGCTCTGGCCGGCGATGCTGGGGTACATCTCCACGGTGGAATTGCCATCGGCCGAGTGGCAGGCGGCGCAGGCGGCGGCCTTGGTCTGGCCGGCCTTGGCATCGCCCCAGGTGGTCTTGCTGAAATCGACCTCCAGCGAGGCGGTCTTGATCGGCCCGTTGTCAGGCAACGGGGTGATCGAGGTCTGGGCGACCGCAACGGCGGCCAGCAGGGATACAGCGACAGCGGAAACGGCAAGAACGCGAGCGTGGCGCATGCGGAAGCTCCGTGTGGACCGGCCTGGCGAGTGCAGGCTGCACTGGCTGAGGATCACCCGATTATCCATGCGCTTTCGCGCCACGGT
The DNA here is from genome assembly GCF_056400525.1 of Stenotrophomonas sp. P5_A9. Classification (NCBI taxonomy): domain Bacteria; kingdom Pseudomonadati; phylum Pseudomonadota; class Gammaproteobacteria; order Lysobacterales; family Lysobacteraceae; genus Stenotrophomonas; species Stenotrophomonas sp. P5_A9. The sequence continues at coordinate 5,132 of NZ_JBFULC010000085.1, read as the reverse complement.
CAACGCAGGGTGCAGCAAAACCGGTCGGCGGCAGCGCGGATCCGGCCCGGACATGCGATCCTATGCCCATGTCATTGCTCCTCGAACGTGCCCACTATCTGCTTTCGGCCCACAACACCCGGCAATTGCCGGAGGATGTCGGGGCCGAAGTTGCCTTTGCCGGACGCTCCAACGCCGGCAAATCCAGCGCCCTCAACGCCCTGACCCGCCAGAACAGCCTGGCCCGGGTCTCCAAGACCCCCGGCCGCACCCAGCAGCTGGTGTTCTTCGAGGTCACCCCGGAGACCAAGCTGGTCGATCTGCCCGGTTACGGCTACGCCAAGGTGCCGCTGGACCTGCAGGCGCACTGGCAGGCCTTCATCGACCAGTACTTCCGCACCCGCGAGGCGCTGCGTGGCCTGGTGGTGGTGATGGACATCCGTCACCCGCTTAAGGACTACGACCGCCAGATGCTGGCCTATGCGGTGCAGCGCGGTCTGCCCGCGCACGCGCTGCTGACCAAGGCCGACAAGCTCGGCCGGGGCCAGCAGGGCATCGCCCTGCAGAAGGTGCGCAAGGAACTGCAGTCCTCCTTCGGCGATACGGTCAGCGTGCAGACCTTTTCCGGCCCGGCCCGCCAGGGCGTGGACGAGGCCCGCGGGATCATCGGTGGCTGGCTGGGGTTGAACAAGCCGGCGCCGGAAACGGCGTAACACCTGCACCCCGGTGGTGCTGGCCGCTGGCCGCTGGCCGGCGCCCCGGTATATCCGGCTGAAAGGGGAGCCGGCCAGCGGCCGGCACTACCGTGTAGGCGTGCACCGACCGGCTGACCGTCAGGCGGTGCGCGTGCGATTGGTGTCAGCGGAGTAGGCGAGCGGCCGGCACTACCGGGTGGGCAACGGTGCGTATTCGCCCGGGACCCACGCGAACGCATCACCCTCGCGCCGCACATGGCCCAGCCCGGGGAACGGCAGGTGCGCGCCGGCCACCCACCAGCCCTGGTCCGCGGCCTGCGCCATCATCGTGCGCCGGCTGACGATGGCGGCGGCGCGGTCGCTGTCGGCCTCGTAGGACGCCTGCGGCTGGGCGAACTGCACCGCGTGGAAGTGCACGATGTCGCCCCAGACCAAGAGGTGCTGGCCGGCGCCGCCGTCGATCCGGTAGGACACGTGGCCGATGGTGTGGCCGTGGCTGTCCAGTGCGGTGATGCCGGTCGGCAGTGCATCTCCTGCGCCGAAGCGCTTCAATTTTCCAGTGGCCACATAGGGGGCTACCGCCTTGCGCGCCAGCGCGAAGGCAAAGCGCACGCCCTGCGGCGCGGTCGTTTCGCTGGCCGGATCGAGCCAGTACGCGGCATCGGCGGCAGACAGCCACACCGTGGCATTGGGGTAGGCCACCTTGTCCTGGGTATCGAGCAGGCCGCACAGGTGGTCCGGATGGGCGTGGGTGAGCAGTACGTCGTCGACCTCGGCCGGGTCGTAGCCGGCCGCGCGCAGGTTGCCCAGCACCTGGCCCAGGCCGGGGCCGAAGCAGGTGGCGGTGCCGGTGTCGATCAGGGTGAGGTGGTTGCCCTGCTGCACCAGGTAGGCGTTGACCGCGGTCTGCAGGCCCTTGCCGTCTTCGGGCACGTAGCTGTGGTCGAGCAGGCGGGTGACCTTGCCGGCATCGATGCCTACCAGTTCCTGCCGGCCGAGCGCGACAGTGCCATCAAACAGCGCGGTGACCTGGAGCGTGCCGATCTGCTGGTGGTACACACCGGGCACCTGTTCGTGCGGGGTGTGGGTGGTGGTGGCGAAGGCGGGGCTGGCGGCGGCCGCCAGCAACAGGGCGGCGGCGAGGGTGCGGACGCGGGGCAGGGACATGGGCTTTCCGGGCAAGGCGGCAGCGCCGCGATGTCTCCATGCTGCGCGACGGCGTTGCCGCGGTCCGCTCAGAATGCCGCGCGATCCGCTCGCTCAGCTGTTGTTGCCGATCGCGCCCGGTTCCAGGCCGTAACGGGCGGCGAAGCGCTTGTTGAAGCTGCCCAGCGAGCGATAGCCCACGCGCGCGGCCACGGTCTTGAGCGGCAGGCGCGTGGTGTAGAGCAGGTTCATCGCATGCGCCAGCCGCGCATCGGCGATCAACCCGCGCACGCTGGACTGCTCGCTGGCCAGCCGGCGGCGCAGGGTGGCACCGCTCAGGCCGAGCTGGTCTTCGAAGTCGCGCGATTGCCAGTCGCGTTCCGGTTGGGCGGCGATCAGGTCGCGGATGCGTTCGCCCAGGCTGGGCTCCGGCGCGACCAGCAGGCTGCCATGGCCACGGCGACAGAACGCCAGCACCAGCGCGGCCAAGGCCAGCCGCGCTTCGGTGTAGCGGGCCTGCTCCAGTGCGCTGCGCCATTGCCGCAGGGTGTCGCCGTGCTCGGCCAGCGACAACCGCGCCAGCGCGTCGCCGGCCTCGGGCAGCGGTTCGTTCCACAGCACGCGCGCGGCTGACAGCGCCTCGGCGCACAGCGGCACGATCGCGCTGAGGTACACGCCGGAGTCCGGATCGGGAATGTTGACCACGTCGATGCGGCAGCGCCGGGTGATCAGGAACAGGTCGCCGGGCACGAAGGTGAGTGACTGCTGCGCGGTGGATACCTGCTTGCGTCCCTGCAGCAGGATCGCCAGCTGCGGTTGCGGGATGTCCACCGAGGAGGCGCCATGCTCGCGGCGCGCGGTGATGCAGGCGTAGCCGTCGGCCCGCTGGCAGTCGGCCAAGCTCGCCATCTCGGCCAACAGCGGATCGGGGTGCACGCGGGTATCCATTACCGCGCAGTATCGAACAACTGGCCGATAAGCGCTGCCGCGCCCATCGCCAATGCGCCCCAGAACATGACCCGCACCGCGCCGCGCAACGGGGGTGCACCTCCGGCACGTGCGGCCATCGCACCGGTCAGGCCCAACCCGGCCAGGGTGACGCCCGTGGTGATCTGGGCGACATGGGCGTGCGGGGCGAGCAGGGCGGTCAGCACCGGCAGCGCCGCGCCACTGACGAAGGCGCCGGCCGAGGCCAGGGCCGCCTGCAGCGGACGCGCACGCAGTTCTTCGGTGATGCCCAGCTCGTCGCGTGCGTGTGCGGCCAGCGCGTCGTGCGCGGTCAGCTGTACCGCTACCTGCTGGGCCAGCTCGGGGGTAAGGCCGCGATGGCGGTAGATCGCTGCCAGCTCTTCCAGCTCGCTGTGCGGGTCTTCGTGCAGTTCGCGTTTTTCCACGGCCAGGTCGGCCACTTCGGTATCGGCCTGGGACTGCACCGACACATACTCACCGGCCGCCATCGACATCGCCCCGGCGACGGTGCCGGCAATGCCGGTGGCCAACACGGTGGACGCGCTCGCACCGCTGGCGGCGATGCCGACCACCAGCCCGGCGATCGAGACGATGCCGTCATTGGCACCGAGCACCGCCGCACGCAGCCAGCCGACGCGGTCGGAACGATGGACTTCGGGATGGCGGGATCGGCTCATGCCCACAGTCTAGGGCGTGTGCCGGACCGGGGGCGGAATGCGTCGCAGCGGCGCTTGCAGCCGGTCAAGCCCTTTTCAATAGGATGCTGAAAACCGTCACGGTGACACGACGGTGGGGGACGCCACGATATAGTGCGCCCTTGCGATGCGGGGGCCCGGACCCCACATCCCCGCCCTGACCAGAATCCTGCGAGCCTCCCCTTGTCGAGCCCCAGCCACGTCGCCGAGACGCCGATCACCGACCGAAATGAACTGGTCGCCACGCTGGCTTCCGGCGAAAAGCCCAAGGCGCAGTGGCGCATCGGCACCGAGCACGAGAAGTTCGGCTTCCGCCTGGACGACCTGCGTCCGCCGACGTTCGAGGGCGACCGCGGCATCGAAGCCCTGCTCAACGGCCTGACCCGCTTCGGCTGGACGCCGGTGCAGGAAGGCGGCCACACCATCGCGCTGCTGCGCGACAACGCCTCGGTCACGCTGGAACCGGCCGGCCAGCTGGAACTGTCCGGCGCGGCGGTGGAAACCATCCATGACACCTGCGTGGAAACCGGTACCCATCTCAACGAAGTGGCGCAGGTGGCCGGCGAGCTGCAGCTGGGCTTCCTCGGCATGGGCTTCCAGCCCAAGTGGACGCGCGAGGAGATGCCGTGGATGCCCAAGGGCCGCTACCGCATCATGCGCGACTACATGCCCAAGGTCGGTACGCTCGGCCTGGACATGATGACCCGTACCTGCACGGTGCAGGTCAACCTGGATTACGCCACCGAAGCGGACATGGTGAAGAAATTCCGCGTGTCGCTGGCGCTGCAGCCGATCGCCACGGCGCTGTTCGCCGATTCGCCGTTCACCGAAGGCAAGCCGAACGGCTACCAGAGCTACCGTTCGCACATCTGGACGGACACCGACAACGATCGCACCGGCATGCTCGACTTCGTGTTCGAAGACGGCTTCGGTTACGAGCGTTACGTGGACTATCTGCTCGATGTGCCGATGTACTTCTCCTACCGCGACGGCACCTACCACGATGCCAGCGGGCAGAGTTTCCGCGATTTCATGGTGGGCAAGTTGCCGGCGCTGCCGGGCCAGTTGCCGACCCTGCGCGACTGGTCGGACCACATGACCACGGCCTTCCCGGAAGTGCGCTTGAAGAAGTACCTGGAGATGCGCGGCGCCGATGCCGGACCGTGGAGCCGCCTGTGCGCGCTGCCGGCGTTCTGGGTGGGGCTGTTGTATGACGATGCCGCACTTGATGCGGCCTGGGACCTGGTGCGTGATTTCAGCCTGGTGGAGCGCAACGTGTTGCGCGATGGCGTGCCGAAGCATGGGCTGAAGCTGCCGTTCCGCAATGGCACCGTGCTCGATCTGTCGCGCGAAGCACTGAAGATCGCCGTGGCCGGGCTCAAGCGGCGCGCGGCGCGCAACGTCGATGGCCAGGACGAAAGCAAGTTCCTGGAGGTGCTGCAGGAGATCGTCGATTCGGGGCTGACTCCGGCCGATCGCAAGCTGGCGCTGTTCCATGGCGAGTGGAACCAGAACATCGATCCGGTGTTCAAGGCGTTCGCTTACTGAGTGGCGAAAGCGGTCGTCGGTGGGTCGGGCGCTGGGCGCCCATGCCCTTTCCGGCGAATGTCCTCCGGCGTCGGCCTGCGGCCGCCACCTCCCCCTTTAT
>NZ_JBFULC010000084.1:0-14614 GCF_056400525.1 Stenotrophomonas sp. P5_A9 | reverse complement strand
GGGTGCTGCTCGAGCTGGCGTTCGCTCGCGAACTGCCGTGGCGCCCCGCTCAACGGATCGACAAACGCCAACCCCTGCGCCAACAACTGCAGCGGCGCTTCGACCTCCTCCGGCCCCACCCTGCACAGCTGCGGATACAGATCGTCGCCCACGATCGGCGCACCCAACGCGGCCATGTGCACGCGCAGCTGGTGCTTGCGCCCGGTTTCGGGCTGCAGCCGGTAGTGCCAGATCGGGCCGTCGGCATACAGCACCTCGATCCGCGTCCGCGCATTCGGCTCCCCGGGCGCTTCGTCCATGCGGAAGAACGGATCGCCCGGCACCAGTCGGCTGTGCCGCTCCAGCGGGAACGTCAGCGCGGGCAGCGCGGGCGCCAGCGCCTGGTAGGTCTTGTGGATGCGCCGCTCGCGGAACAGGCGCTGGTAGGCGTCGCGCGTGGCCGGCCGGGTCGAGAACAGCACCAGCCCGGCGGTGAGCCGGTCCAGCCGGTGCAGCGGCACCAGCTCGGCGTTGCCGGTGCGCGCGACCAGGCGCGCCAGCAGCGTTTCCCGCACATGCCCCCCGGCCGGCGTGACCGGCAGGAAATGCGGCTTGTCGGCCACCAGCAGGTCCGCATCCCGATAGAGAATGGATTCGAGGAACGGAATCGCCGGCTCGTCGGCCACCTCGCGGAAATACAGGATCTCCAGCCCTACCTGCCACGGCCGGTCCGGCGCCAGCGCCCTGCCCTGCGCATCCTGCACCCGCCCGCGCGCGAACCGGCTCTCCCACTGCGCCCGCTCGATGCGCGGGAAGCGCGCGCACAGCCCGTCCAGCAGGCTCGCCCACTCGCCCGGCGGCAGTTGCAGGCGGCTGGCGGCGATGGCGCTGGGAATCGGATCGGACGGGGTCATGGCACACCCATTATCATGGCGCTCTTTGTTTACGGTATCCCCATGGCCCTCACCGCCACCATCCGCAAGGCCGAACTGCAGATCAGCGACATGGATCGCGGCTATTACGCCAGCCATACGCTGACCCTGGCCCAGCATCCGTCCGAGACCGATGACCGCTTGATGGTGCGGCTGCTGACGTTCGCGCTGAACGCCGACGACCGCCTGGAATTCGGCCGTGGCCTGAGCGTGGACGACGAGCCGGACCTGTGGCGCCGTGATTACACCGGCGACATCGAGCTGTGGATCGAGCTGGGACAGCCGGACGAATCGCGCCTGCGCAAGGCCGCCGGCCGCGCGCGCGCGGTGCAGCTGGTCACCTATGGTGGCCGCGCGGCCGATATCTGGTGGGACCGCAACGCCTCGGCGCTGAAGAAGCTGTCCGGGCTGGACGTGATGGACCTGCCCGGTGAGTTCGTCACCGAATGGGGCGCGCAGATCGAACGCACGATGCAATGGGACGTGCAGATCCAGGACGGCGAAGTGCAGCTGACATCCGACAAGGCCCAGCTCAGCGTCATCCCCACCTGGCGCAAGCAGAAAGCGCAGGCGTGAGTGTGATCCGCTGCGACGTGCTGGTCATCGGGGCCGGTGCGGCCGGGCTGATGTGCGCGCTCACGGCGGGCCAGCGCGGACGCATCGTGCAGGTGATCGACCATGCCAACAAGGTCGGCAAGAAGATCCTGATGTCCGGCGGTGGCCGCTGCAATTTCACCAACACCGGCACCGCCCCGGCCAACTTCCTCTCGGCCAACCCGCACTTCTGCAAGTCGGCACTGGCGCGCTACACGCCCTGGCACTTCATCGAGATGGTCGAGCGCCACGGCATCGCCTACCACGAGAAGGAACTGGGCCAGCTGTTCTGCGACATCTCCTCCAAGCAGATCGTGCGCATGCTGATGGACGAGTGCCAGGCCGCCGGCGTCCAGGTGCGCACCGATTGCGCGGTGACCAAGGTCGAACGCGGCGCCGACGGCTTCCACGTGCAGACCGCACAGGGGCATTTCCATGCGGCCTCGCTGGTGGTGGCCACCGGCGGGCTCTCCATCCCCAGCCTGGGCGCGAGCGGCTTCGGCTATGAGCTGGCCCGCCAGTTCGGCCACGAGGTGCTGCCCACCCGCGCCGGGCTGGTGCCCCTCACCTTGAGCGGCAAGCACCAGGAACGTTTCAACGACCTCAGCGGCGTGGCGCTGCCGATTACCGCCCGCTGCAACAACGTGGAATTCCGCAACTCGATGCTGATTACCCACCGCGGCATCAGTGGCCCGGCGATCCTGCAGATCTCCTCGTTCTGGGAGCCCGGCGACGACCTGCGCCTGGACCTGCTGCCGGGCCAGGACGCGGACGCCTGGTTGCGCCGGATGAAGGCCGAGCGCGGCGCGGCCGAGCTGCGCACGGTGCTGTCGGAGGTGCTGCCGCGGCGGCTGGCGCTGCGCCTGTGCGAGCACTGGCTGCCGGACCGCCCGGTCAAGCAGATCGACGAACCGCAGCTGCGCGAGGCGGCCGCCCTGTTGCAGGGCTTTCCGTTGGTGGCCAGCGGCACCGAGGGCTACCGCACCGCCGAAGTCACCCTGGGCGGGGTGGACACCCGCAAGGTGTCTTCCAGCACCTTTGAATCGCAGTTGGTCCCCGGCCTGCACTTCGTGGGGGAAGTGCTGGACGTGACCGGCTGGCTGGGCGGCTACAACTTCCAGTGGGCCTGGGCCAGCGGCCATGCCGCCGGCCAGGTGGTCTGACCATCGCGTGGATCCGTGACCGGCTACCGTCTGCCGCATGGACGTATCCACACGCATCGTGTATCAAGTTTGCAGTCCGGGGAGTAGTGAATGCAGAACGCGAATGACATCACCGTCCGCCTGCTGATCGTGGATGACAGCGGGGAAAACGCTGAAACCATCGTCAGCACGCTGCGCAACAGCGGCATCGCCGTGCGCCCGGCGCGCCCGCAGCACAGCGAGGAGCTGGCCCAGATCCTGGGCAGCCAGCCGATCGACCTGGTGCTCGTCGCCCCCGCGCAGAGCATCCCGCTGCTGCAGGTGACCCAGCAGATCGCGGCCAGCGGCAAGGACATCCCGATGATCCTGCTGGCCGAATCGATCGATGAGAACGAGTGGGTCGAAGCCGGTGCCAACGGCATCCGTGCGATCGCCCTGCGCAACCGCCCCGAACACCTGCTGGCGGTGGTGCGCAACGAGTGGACCGACCTGCACGCGCGCCGTGGGCTGCGCCGCATCGAGGCGCAGATGCGCGAGACCGAGCGTCGCTGCGATGCGCTGATTTCCTCCTCGCGCGACCCGATCGCCTACGTCCATGAAGGCATGCACATCCGCGCCAACGAGGCGTACCTGGAGATGTTCGGCTACGACTCCTTCGACGACGTGGAAGGCATCTCGCTGCTGGACATGGTCGCCCCGCAGCACGTGGACGGCTTCAAGCAGCTGCTGAAGTCGATGAGCAAGGGCGAGGCGCCGCCGCCGCAGTACCAGGTGGACGCGCGCAACCAGGATGGCGCGGTGTTCGCGGCGACCATGGAGTTCACCCAGGCCAGCTATGAAGGCGAATCCTGCCTGCAGGTGGTGTTCCGCCGCCGGCGCATGGAGTTCGACCCGGAGCTGGCCCGCGAGGTCGAAGACCTGCGCCAGCGCGACCAGGTCACCGGCCTGCTCAACCGCCCCACCTTCATGCTGCATGTCGAAAACGCCGTCGCCCAGGCCGGCCGCAGCGAGGGCCAGTTCGGCCTGCTGCTGATCGAACCGGACCACTACGCACGGCTGCTGCCGGACATCGGGCTGGATTCGGCCGATGCGTTGATCGGCGCGCTGGGCCGGGTGCTGGCCGACAGCGTGGGCGAGCAGGCCCAGGTTGCCCGCTTCGGCGAACACAGCTTCGCGGTGCTGACCGAAGGCGCCTACGCGCAGACCGTGGCACTGGCCGATCAGATCCGCGAGGCCTTCGCCGCGCAGGTGTTCAGCATCGGCGAACGTTCGGCCACGGTCACCGTCAGCATCGGCGGCGTGCAGGTCGGCGAGAAGATCGCCAGCATCGGCCAGGTCCTGGCGCGTGCCACCGAATGCCAGCAGGCGGCGTCCGAACTGGGCAACACCACCCGCATCTTCGATCCGGCCGCGGTCGATCGGGTTGAGGAAGAGCGCATCCAGCGCTGGGTCGCGCGCATCCGCGAGGCACTGGCCGGCGATGGCTTCCAGCTGCACTACCAGCCGGCACTGAACCTGCAGGGCGAACCGCTGGAACTGTACGAGGCCTACCTGCGCCTGGAAAACAACGGCGAGCTGCTCAGCCCGACCGCGTTCCTGGGCATCGCCGAAGAGCACGGCCTGCTGGCCGACATCAACCGCTGGGTCGTGGCCCATGCGATCGGTGTGCTCGGCCAGCGCGAGCGTGCCGGCAAGCCGACCTACATGATGGTCAAGATCACCCCGGAATCGTTCAACGACCCGCAGATGATCGCCACCCTGCGCCGCGAACTGCAGGCGCACGGCGTACCGGGCGAGCGGTTGTGGCTGCACGCCCCGGAAGCCAAGGTGTTCACCCACCTGCGCAACGCCCAGCAGTTCCTCGCCGAGGTGGCGCCGCTGGGGTGCCAGATCGGGCTGGAGCAGTTCGGCTCGGGGCTGGACTCGTTCCAGCTGCTGGCGCATTTCCAGCCGCAGTTCCTCAAGCTGGACCGCGACTTCACCCGCGATGTCGCCAGCACCCGCGAGCACAGCGAGAAGATCAGCGAAATCACCGCGCGCGCGCAGTCGGCCAACATCCGCACCATCGCCGAGTTCGTCGCCGATGCCAACTCGATGAGCCTGCTGTTCAGTGCCGGGGTGGACTACGTGCAGGGCGAATTCGTCGGCACGGCCGGTCCGGCGATGGACTTCGATTTCGCCTGATGCCGGGTCACGGCCCGCCGTCGTGACCGGCCGCTAACGGGAGGCAAGCAAGCCGCGCAGCAGCAGATCAAGCGCGGCCTGTGCGTGCGTCAGTCGTTCCGACGCCCCGGGTCCCTCGGCAATCCAGAACGCCGCTTCGGCGAGGCTGCCGTATATCAGCGAAGCCAGCGCCTGCGGGCTGGCGTCCGCCACCACGCCAAGGCGCATGAGATTTTCGAGCAGGGCCTGCATCGAGGCGACGCAATGGCGCTGCGCTTCCGGTGATGCGCCGCCCAGGACCGCACGCGCATCGCGTAGCACGATGCGTTGGATGTCCGGCTCCAGGGCCATCTCCAGGTAGGCATGGCAGCGGCTGCGAAAGCCTTCCCACGGATCGGCAGCCGTGGCCGAAATCGTCTGTAGTCGGACATCCATCGCGGTATCCAGCTGCGCCACCACGGCCTGCAGCAATCCCTTTTTGTCGCCGAAGTGGTGGTAAAGCGCGCCACGGGTGAGCCCTGCCTGCGCGGTCAGATCGTCCATCGAGGCGTCGGCATAGCCATGCGTGGTGAATACCGCATGCGCGGTGGCCAACAGGGCGGCGCGGGTCTCTTGCATCTCGGCACGGGTGCGGCGGGCCATCCGGTCAACTCCTTACATACGGTTCGTATGTTTATTTACATTCACAACGTATGTATATAGGATTTTATTCATACGCGTCGTATGTATGCGCATGAACCCGTGCCGGCCGATGGCGCAATCCTGGAGAACGTTGATGCTTGCCCCTTACCGAACGCTGTTTGCCGCCCCCGGAACGGGGCGCTTCGTCCTGGCCGGCCTGCTGGCGCGACTGCCCCTGCCGATGACCGGTATCGGCATCATCACTCTGCTCGCGCAACTGCGCGGCAGCTATGCCCTTGCCGGCACCGTGGCGGCCGCGTTCGTCCTCACCTACGCGCTGCTCTCGCCACAGATCTCGCGCCAGGTGGACCGCCACGGGCAATCGCGCGTGCTGCCGGTCGCCGCGACGGTCAGTGTGCTGGGCATGGCGCTGCTGCTCGCCGCGGCCGCGCGGCACGCACCGGCATGGACGCTGTTTGCCGGCGCGGTGCTGGCCGGGTGCATGCCAAGCATGTCGGCGATGGTGCGCGCGCGCTGGGCCGCGATGTTCCGGGGGCAACCACGTCTGCAAACCGCTTACTCGCTCGAAACCGTGCTGGATGAAGTGACCTTCATTGCCGGTCCGCCGCTGGCGGTAGGACTGTCGGTGGCGATCGATCCGCTGGCGGGCCTGTTCGCCGCCGCCGTGCTGCTGGCGCTCGGCGTCACCGCGCTGACCGTGCAGCGTGGCAGCGAACCGCCGCTGCAGCCGGTTGACCCGGGCGACCGCCACGGGTCGGCGATCAGCGTGGGGAACGTGCGCCTGCTGGCGCTGCTGATGGTCGCGATGGGCGTCATTGTCGGTACGGTGGACATCACCAGTGTCGCCTTCGCCAACCAGCGCGGCGTTCCCGCCACCGCCAGCGTGGTGTTGTCCGCCTATGCACTGGGCTCGTGCGTGGCGGGGCTGTTGTTCGGTGCGGTCACACTGCATTGGCCACTGCGTCGGCTGCTGTTGCTGGGTGGCATGGCGACCGCACTGTCCACCCTGCCCCTGCTGCGGGTGGACAGCGTCGCTGCGCTTGCGGTGGCCGTGCTGGTGGCTGGAGTGTGCTTCGCTCCGACCATGATCGTAGCGATGTCGATCGTAGAGCGGCTCGTGCCTGCGCACCGGCTGACCGAAGGCATGACCTGGCTGCTGGCCGGGCTCAACGTGGGCGTGGCGATAGGCGCGGCAAGCGCCGGCCAGCTCGTGGATATCGGCGGTGCGCGCGCCGCATTCGTCGTCGCCGTCGCTGGCGCTGCCATGGTGGCGCTCACTGCGCTGTGGGCGCATCAGCGCCTCCCCGCGCAGACGCGCGACGCAAGCGACGCCGCCGCAACGACCCCCTCCCTTTCTGCAGGATCCGAACGATGAACAGGCTTCCCGGTGCGCATCCGCATGCACCACGCGCGTGGTTGGCGGTTGTTGCCGCCGCCCTGGCCACCTTCGCGGTGGTGACCACCGAAATGCTGCCGGTAGGGCTGTTGACCGATATCGCCCAGCACCTGGACACCAGCACCGGCACGGTGGGGCTGACCCTCTCGCTGCCTGCGCTGCTGGCGGCCCTGTTCGCGCCGATCGTGGTGATCAGCGCCGGGGGTATTGACCGACGCTGGATCCTGGCGGGGCTGCTGGCCCTGCTGGTGACCGCCAACCTGGCCTCGGCGCTGGCGGCGGACATCCGCTGGTTGCTCGCCGCGCGGATCCTGGTCGGGTTCTGCATGGGGGGCATCTGGGCCATCGCCGGCGGCCTGGCTGCCCGGCTGGTGCCGGCCGAACGCGTGGGGCTGGCCACGTCGATCATCTTCGGCGGCGTCGCGGCGGCATCGGTGCTGGGCGTGCCGCTGGGGACTTGGATCGGCGACCTGGCCGGCTGGCGATGGGCCTTCGCCGCGATGGCGCTGTTCAGTGCAGCGGTATTGGTCCTGCATCTCGTGGCGATGCCCACACTGTCGGTAACGTCTTCCCCTACCCTGCACCAGTTGCGCGGGCAGCTGGGCAACCGGGCGTTGCAGGCAGGACTGCTGCTCACGTTGCTGCTGGTCGGTGGGCATTTCATGACCTTCACCTTCGTGCGGCCGCTACTGGTCAGCATGGCCGGCGTGGATCCACGCTGGGTTGGCGCAGTGCTGTTCGGCTACGGCATCGCGGGCATCGTCGGCAATTTCATCGCCGGCACCGCGGCGGCCCATCGCCCCGCAGCCACGATCACCGCCATTGCGATGGGCCTGTTGCTCACCCCGCTCCTGTACCTCACCCTCGGCGACACCGCAGCCGGCGGCACGGCCGTGCTTCTGGTCTGGGGGCTGGCCTATGGCGGGGTGTCGGTTGGCCTGATGACATGGGTGATACGGGCCGCGCCGCAGGCCGTTGAAATTGCCAGCGCGCTCTATGTCGGCGTGTTCAACGTGGGCATCGCGCTGGGATCGTGGAGCGGTGGTCAGCTGGTGGACGGGCTTGGGTTGACCGCCGTGCTTTGGTTGTCGGCCGGCTGTGCCGGCGCCGCGCTGATGCTGGCGTTGGTGCTCACGGCAGGCGGGCGCCGCGCTGGAACTGAAACGACAAACGCCGGGTAATCCCGGCGTTTGCAGTGCAACCCACGCGTGCCTGTTCGGGCACGCCGGATCAGGCCATCTCGACCAGGTTCGGAATCTTCACGTCGGTGGCGACGTCGGCGTCGTAATCCACGCCTTCCACGCCAAACCCGAACAGGCGCAGGAACTCCGCCTTGTAACCGGCCAGGTCGCTGATCTCGTACAGGTTCTCGTTGGTCACCTGCGGCCACAGCGCGACGACTTCGCCCTGCACCTCCAGCGCCATTTCCTTGTAATCCGCGCGCAGGCGACCGGCCTCGTCGATCAGTTCGACCTTGCGACCGCCGTCGGCAACCAGGTCATGGCGCAGGCGCTCGATCGCCGTGCCCGCGTCCTTGCCGCCGTAGAGAATGTCGTACAGCGTATCGAGCTGTTCGATGCAGCCCTCGTGGGTGCCCTTGGCCTTCATGACCTTGAACAGCAGCGACAGGTACAGCGGCATGGTCGGAATGGCTGAGCTGGCCTGGGTGACCACGGCCTTGAGCACCGACACGCGCGCGTCGCCGCCGATCTTCTCCAGCTTCGCGCGCAGGCCCAGCACCTTGGTGTCCAGGTCCTTCTTGGCCGCGCCGATCGAGCCGTTCCAGTAGATGGCCTGGGTGATCTCTTCGCCGACATAGGTGAAGGCGGTGGTCGTGGCGCCTTCCGCCAGCACGCCGGCCTCCAGCAGCGCATCGATCCACATCTGCCAGTCTTCGCCGCCCATGACCGCGACCGTACCGGCGACTTCTTCCGGGCTGGCCGGTTGGATCGTGGTTTCGGTGATCACTTCCTTGTCGGTATCCAGCCCGCGCAGGGTGATCGGCGCGCCGATCGGCTTGAGCGTGGAGCTGATCACTTCGCCGGTCTTGGGATGCTTGCGGCGCGGTGCGGCCAGGCTGTACACGACCTGGTCGACCTGGCCCAGGTCCTGCTTGATCAGCTCGATGACCTTGGCCTTGACCTCATCGGAGAACGCATCGCCGTTGACGCTCTTGGCGTACAGGCCAGCCTGTTCGGCGTACTTGTGGAAAGCGGCGGTGTTGTACCAGCCGGCGGTGCCGGGCTTGGTTTCGGTACCCGGGCGCTCGAAGAACACGCCGAGGGTGGCCGCATCGCTGCCGAAGGCGGCGGTGATGCGCGCTGCCAGGCCGTAGCCGGTGGATGCACCCAGCACCAGGACCTTCTTCGGGCCGTTGGCAATCTTCGGCTTGGACTGGATGTACTCGATCTGCTGCTTGACGGCCGCATCGCAGCCGACAGGATGGGTGGTGACGCAGATGAAGCCGCGCACACGCGGTTTGATGACCATGGAGACCTCGATTGACTGGCGCAGGCCGGGCCTGCGCGATGAAAAGGGGCAACGCGCGCCACCGTGGCGGCTGCGCGAACGCAAGGGATCGTAGTGCGCGGGGGCGCGTTGTACAACCGACGGGGGTGTATGGCGGGCCGTTTGTCACTGCGTTTGCGAGGGACGGGATGGGTTTGGCAGGACGCGCCGTAAACCCGTCCGTGGGGGCTCGCGGGCGCCATCCAGTGCGTCCTACGCTCCTGCCAACCCCACCCCGCCGCTCGCCCGACAGGTGGCCGCGCGTGGGTGGGAGAGCAGCCGGGCATGGCCCGGCTCTACCAAGCGCGCTGATGCGTGCGATAGGCCCGCGTAGCCACGCAACACAGGGCGTGGCTTGGATCCGTTGCCGGTTACGGAGAACTGTCTGGAGGATGGCGGCCAGCCCCGTGCAGGACCCTCGGGCGCCATGGATGGCGCCCGCGAGCCCCCACGGACGGGTTTACGGCGTGTCCTGCACGGGGCTGGCCGCCGTCCTCCCTCGCACAGAGCAAAGACGCCGCTCCTGGCGCTGCCTCGCCTGCTGCAAAAAAAGAAAAGCCGCGCAGGGCGCGGCTTCTCAGGTAGTGCGTGCAACCGATGACTTACGGACGGCGCTCCAGCGCTTCGATGTCCTTGGCCTTGGGCAGCAGGTCCTGCTTGGTCACGCGCAGCGCACCGATGGTCAACATCGGCACGGCCACCAGGATCGAGGACAGCACCACGATCACCGCGCCCACCATGTGGGTTTCGGCCAGGCCTTCCATCGACGTACCGCCGTACATGTACAGCGCCAGTGCCGACAGGAAGAACATCACCGCGGTKATCACCGTACGCGACAGCGTCTGGTTGATCGAACGGTTCAACACCTCCAGCGGCTCCACGCGCAGGCTGCGGAAGTTTTCGCGGACGCGGTCGAACACCACGATGATGTCGTTGATGGCAAAGCCCATCACCGACAGCAGACCGGCCAGCACCGTCAGGTCGAACTCGCGACCGATCGCCGAAATGTAGGCTACCGTCACCAGCAGATCGAACAGCGCCACGATGCTTGCCGTGATGGCGAACTTCCACTCGAAGCGGAACGCGATGTAGATCAGGAAGCCCACCAGCATGAACAGCGTGGCGTACAGACCGTTCATCGCCAGGTCCTTGCCGACCTGTGGGCCCACGAACTCGTTGCGCAGCACCGTTGCCTTGTTGTCGCCGGTGGAAATGGCCTTCACCACCGCCGCGGCGGTGCGCTGGTCACTGGCCGAATTGCCGGTGCCCGGTGCGTGTTCGCCCTGCGGTGCCAGGCGGATCAGCAGATCGGTGTTGCCACCGAAACTCTGCACCTGTGCGCCTTCAAAGCCATTGCCCTCGAGCTTGGCGCGGACGTCTTCAACGTCAACCTTGCGCTCGAAGCGGGCCTCGATCAGCGTACCGCCGGTGAAGTCCAGCGCGTAGTTGAAGCCCTTGGTCGCGATCAACGCGATCGAACCCACGAACAGCAGCAGGGTCACGACCATCGCGGCATGACGCCACCGCATGAAATCGATCTTGGTGTCGTTCGGGAGGATGTGCAGCGGAAACAGTTTCATTGTGCGTGTCGTCCCGTCAGATGGCCACGTTCTGGAGCTTCTTGCGGCGGCCGTAGATCAGCGTCGCCAAGGCGCGCGATACGGTGATTGCCGTGAACATCGAAGCGAAGATGCCGATGATCATGGTCAGTGCGAAGCCCTTCAGCGGGCCCGTACCAAACGCATACAGGGCCACGCCGACGATCAACCCAGTCAGGTTGGCGTCGAGGATGGTGCCGCTGGCACGCTCGTAACCGGTCACGATCGCGGTCTTGCCCGGCATGCCGGCACGCAGCTCTTCGCGGATACGCTCGTTGATCAGCACGTTGGCGTCGACCGACAGGCCCACCGACAACGCCAGGCCGGCAAAGCCCGGCAGGGTCATGGTGGCACCGAACATAGACATCACCGCGACCACGATCAGCAGGTTGAACAGCATCGCCAGCGAGGTGATCACGCCGAACATGCGGTAGTAGATGCTGAAGAACACCAGGGTGAACATGAACGCGTAGACCACCGCGGTAATGCCGTTCTTGACGTTCTCCGCGCCCAGGCTCGGGCCGACCACGCGCTCTTCGACGAAGTCCATCGGCGCTGCCAGCGAACCGGACTTCAGCAGCTTGGCCAGGTCTTCGGCTTCCTTCTTTTCCAGACCGGTGGTCTGGAAGTTCTTGCCGAACACACCGTTGATGTTGGCCACGGAGATCACTTCCTCCTTGACCCGGAAGCTGCGCACTTCCTTGCCATCGACCATGTTCACGGTCGGGATGCGCTCGGTGTAGACCACCGCCATCGGCTTGTTCACGTTGGCGCTGGTGAAGTCGAACATGCGCTGGCCGCCGACGTTGTTCAACGTCACGCTGACTGCCGCCGAACCGTTCTGATCGGTGGTGGCCTGCGCGGCGACCATCTGGTCACCGGTGACGATCACTCGCTTGTTGAGCAGCACCGGACCGCCGTTGTCACGGCGCTGGTAGACCTTGGCTTCCGGCGGAATGCGGCCGCTGGCGATCGCGTCCTGCGCGTTGCCCTCGACCACGGCGCGGTATTCCAGCGTCGCGGTGGCACCGATCATGCGCTTGGCTTCAGCGGTGTCCTGCACGCCCGGCAGCTGCACGACCACGCGGTCGGCACCCTGGCGCTGGATGATCGGCTCGGCCACGCCCAGCTGGTTGACGCGGTTGCGCAGCGTATTGATGTTCTGCTCGATCGCACCATTGGCGATCTGGGTCAGCTCGGCCTCGGGGACCTTCACCGTGATGCGGTTGTCGTTGACCTCATAGCCCAGCGTCGGCTGCGCCTTGGCCATCACCTCGCGGGCGCGGGTGACCGCTTCGGCACCGGCGGACGGGCTGATGGTGGCGATGATGCTGTTGTCCGCACGACGCTCCACCGACTGGTAGGCGATGCGGGCATCGCGCAGGCTGCTGCGCACGTCTTCGGCGTAGGCATCCAGGCGCTTGTCCAGCGCGGCCTTCTGGTCGACCTGCAGCACGAAGTGCACGCCGCCCTGCAGATCCAGGCCCAACACCATCGGGCTGCCGCCCAGCTTGGCCAGCCACTCCGGCACGGTCGAGGCCAGGTTCAGGGCCACCACATAGTCCTCACCCACGCTGTCGCGCAGGGTATCGCTGGCGGCGGCCTGCGACTGCAGGTCGGCCAGGCGGACGATCAGGCTGTCGCCTTCCTTCTCCGCGCCAATGGTCTTGACCCCGGCCTTGGCCAGGTCGGCCAGCACGCGGTCACGCAGCGCGTCGTCGATCTGCCCGCCACGGTTGGCGGTGATCTGGACGGCCGGGTCCTTCTGGTAGACGTTGGGCAGCGCGTACAGGGTGCTGAGCGCCAGCACGATCAGGATGAGGAAATACTTCCAGCGTGGAAATTCGAGCATTGCTTGGGTCCCGCGCGGCGCCCATCCCGGCGCCGCGGTTGTGCTTCGGAAAAGGAGTGGCTCAGTTGGCCGACTTCAGCGTGCCGGTCGGCAGCACGTTGCCCACGGCGCCCTTCTGCACGCGGATGCGCACGTTGTCGGCCACTTCGATGGTGATGAAGTTGTCGCCGATGTCGGTGACCACGCCGGCGATGCCGCCGTTGGTCAGCACTTCGTCGCCGCGCTTGATCTTCTCCAGCATCGCCTTGTGTTCCTTCTGACGCTTCATCTGCGGGCGGATCATCAGGAAGTACATGATCGCGATCAGGATGATCGGGAACAGCAGCGTGGTCAGACCCATACCACCGCCCGGCTGGCCGCCAGCGGCTTGGGCGTGGGCGGCAGGAATCAGGAAAGCGATCAGGTTCATGTTGGTGTCCTTGGGTTGGGAGGCGCCCTGCCCTGGTGGGCCTGGGTGTCGCCGCGAAACGGGTCAGCCACGAAGTATGCCATGGCCCCGGGAGTTCGTCCTCGGGCCCTTTGGCAGGGTCGGCGCGGCGGTCGGTGCTGCGTGGAGGGTCTACAGCGGCGGGGTAGCCGCGCCACGGGCCGCGTAGAAGGACTCGCGGAAGGCGGCAAAGGTTCCCGCCGCGATGGCCGCGCGCATGTCGGCCATCAGCTTTTCGTAGTAATACAGGTTGTGGATGGTCCCCAGCATCGGCGCCAGCATCTCGTTGCAGCGGTCCAGGTGGCGCAGGTACGAGCGGGTGTAACCGCTGGTGCAGGCGTGGCAACCGCAGCCCGGCTCGATGGTGTCCATGTCGCGCTCGTAGCGGGCGTTGCGGATGCGCACGGTGCCGAACGAGGTGAAATAGTGGCCGTTGCGGGCGTTGCGGGTGGGCATCACGCAATCGAACATGTCCACCCCGCGGGCGACGCCTTCCACCAGGTCCTCCGGGCGGCCCACGCCCATCAGGTAGCGCGGGCGGTCGGCGGGCAGGATCGGGTGCATGTGGTCGAGCATGGCGTTGCGCTCGTGCTCGGGCTCGCCCACGGCCAGGCCGCCGATGGCGTAGCCGTCGAAGCCGATCTGCTGCAGGCCCTCGGCCGAGCGGCTGCGCAGGTCATGGTGGACCCCGCCCTGGACGATGCCGAACAGCGCCGCATCATTGCCCAGTTCGTCGTGCGCGTTGCGGCTGCGCTGGGCCCAGCGCAGGCTGAGTTCCATCGAGGTCCGCGCGACCGGCTCGGTGGCCGGGTACGGGGTGCACTCGTCGAAGATCATCACGATGTCCGAGTCGAGCACCTTCTGGATGCGCATGCTTTCTTCCGGCCCGAGGAAGACGCGTGCGCCGTCGGTCGGCGAGGAGAAGGTGACCCCCTGCTCGGTGATCTTGCGGCGGTGCGCCAGCGAGAACACCTGGAAACCACCCGAATCGGTCAGGATCGGGCCATCCCAGCGCGCAAAGCCGTGCAGACCGCCGTGGTCGGCGATCACGTCCAGACCGGGGCGCAGGTACAGGTGGAAGGTGTTGCCCAGGATGATTTCCGCGCCCAGCGCCCGGATCTGCTCCGGCAGGATGCCCTTGACCGAGCCATAGGTGCCCACGGGCATGAATGCCGGGGTCTCCACGGTACCGCGCGGGAAGGTCAGGCGGCCGCGGCGGGCGCGACCGTCAGTGGTCTGGAGCTGGAACTGGAGTCGGGACATGGAGCGGGATTCGGGCAAATAATGGCCCATTGTCGCCGAAAAGCCCCCGCCTGCGCTCGCCCGTAGAGCCGACCGTTGGTCGGCCACCCACCCAACCGTAGCACCCACCCAACCGTAG
>NZ_JBFULC010000083.1:0-14668 GCF_056400525.1 Stenotrophomonas sp. P5_A9 | reverse complement strand
AAATAAAGGAGGAGGGGGCGGCCGAAGGCCGACGCCGGGGGACATTCGCCGGAAAGGGCATCGGCGCCCAGCGCCCGACCCGCCGACCACCGCTGGTGGCGAAACAAGGAGGAGGGGGTGGCCGCAGGCCGACGCCGGAGGACATTCGCCCGAAGGGGCATGGGGGACCAGCGCCCGATCCACCAACAGCCGCGCCTGGGGAGGTTCACAGCGCGTTTCTGCCTGCCACGCCGCTGGCACAAGAACCGCTTCTGTCTATCGCGACAGCATCAAGCGCGTCATGACCAGCTGCCGATGCCGGGGCCGATGTGATGGCGACATCCGGCGGCCCGCAGCCGTTGCGGTAGCGGTACCGCGCCTGCCCGCGATGGTTTTGGAGCCACGCCGGAAGCGGGTTACACTGCCCGGCTCGCCACTCAGGCCATGATTTTTCCCATGCTGCAGAAACTTCGCGACAAGACCTCGGGCTGGATCGTTACGGTGATCCTGGGGCTGCTGATGATTCCGTTCCTGTTCGTGATCGACTCCAGCTACCTCGGTGGCGTGGGTGCGCAGAACGTGGCCAAGGTGGCAGCGCCGCCGACGTGGTGGCGCTCGGCGCCGGCATGGTGGCCGATGTCGTTCCTGTGGCAGCACCATGAGATCAGCTCGCAGGACTTCCGCGTGCGTTTCGAACAGGCGCGCCAGCAGGCCCGCCAGGAGCAGGGCGAAGACTTCGACCCGCGCCATTTCGAAAGCACCGAGAACAAGCTGGCCGTGCTCGACCAGATGATCGACGAGCAGGTCGTGCGCCTGGCCGGCGAACAGTCCGGCATCGTGATTGGCGACAACGCCGTACGCGAATACATCGCCGCGATCCCGGCGTTCGTGGGTCCCGATGGCAAGTTCAGCGACACCCAGTACCGCCTGGCGCTGGCCGGTGGCAATCCGCCGCGCACCCCGACCCAGTTCGAGGCGCTGGTGCGCGAGAGCATCCAGCAGTCGGTGATCCCGTCGGCGCTGCAGTTGTCCGGTTTCGCCACTGCCGCTGAAACCGAGCGCCTGCTCAAGCTGCTGGGCGAAACCCGCGACGTTGAACTGGCCGCGCTGCCGGAACTGCCGGCCGATACCGCCGAAGTCACCGACGCGCAGATCAAGCAGTGGTACGACGGCCATATCAAGGACTTCCGCCAGCCGGAAACCGTGTCGCTGGAATACGTGGAAATCAACGGTGCCACCCTGCCGGCCGCCACCGCGGCCGACGAGGCGACCCTGCGCAAGCGCTATGCCGATGAAAAGGCACGCTTTGCCACGCCGGAACAGCGCCTGGCCTCGCACATCCTGATCGCCGCCGATGGCAGTGATCCGGCCAAGCTGAAAGCCGCCGAAGAAAAGGCGAACCGCATCGCCGCCGACGCCAAGAAGCCGGGTGCCGACTTCGCCGCGCTGGCCAAGGCCAACTCTGAAGACCCCGGTTCCAAGGAACACGGTGGCGATCTGGGGTGGGTCGAGCGTGGCGCGATGGTCAAGCCGTTCGAAGACGCGTTGTTTGCGATGCAGGCCGGTGAGGTGACCGGTCCGGTCAAGACCGACTTCGGTTACCACGTGCTGCTGCTGCGCGAAAAGAAGGGGGGCGAGAGCCGTTCGTTCGAAGAAGTGCGCGACCAGCTGGCCGCCGAGCAGCTCAAGGCCGACAACGAGCGCGCCTTCACCGATCTGAGCGGTCGCCTGGTGGATCTGGTCTACAAGAACCCGACCTCGCTGGAAGGCCCGGCCAAGGAGATGGGCCTGCCGGTGCAGACGCTGGGGCCGTTCACCCGCACCACCGCCAGCGGCATCGCCGCCAATCCGGCCGTGCTGCGCGCCGCGTTCTCCGACATCCTCACCCAGGACGGCACGGTCAGCGACCCGATCGAGATCGCACCGAACCACAACGTGATGATCCGGGTGACCGACCACAGCCCGGAACAGGCGCTGCCGTTGGTCAAGGCGCGTGAGCAGGTGATTGCCGCGATCCGTACCGACCGTAGCCGCCAGGCCTCGGAGAAGGCCGCTGACGCGCTGCTGGCCAAGCTCAAGGCGGGGCAGACCCTGCAGGCGCTCGCGGTCAGCGAGAAGCTGCAGGTGAGCCCGCTGCCGGGCCTGCCGCGCACCCAGCCGGTCCCGACCCCGGAGATCAACCGTGCCGTGTTCGGCGCGCAGGCACCGACCGAAGGCAAGCCGAGCTACGGCAAGGTGGCCGTGCAGGGCCGTTACCTGGTGTACGCGGTCACCAAGGTGACCCCGGCCAACCTGGCCGAGGTCCTGCCGGAGCAGAAGAAGGCCTTCACCGATCAGCTGAACCAGATCGATGGCATGGCCGCAGCCAAGGCCTACATCGACGCGATGCGCAAGCATTACAAGGTGCAGACCGAAGAGGCGAACCTGTAACCGACCCGGTTGCAGCGGCAGCAGAAGGCCCGGCATTGCCGGGCCTTCTACGTTGTGGAGGGTAGGGCTGGGCGGGGCGCCAGGTTTCAGGCGAGTGAGGTCGGATGCCAGAGAACCAAGGCCAACCGCACAACGGCTGATGCGAGTGCCAGTGCCAATGCGCCTTCGGCCATGGTCCTGCCGACACCGCATCCCGTGCCCGGGTCGGCAGTCGGCCGGGGCGCGGCCCCGAGTCGCCGTCGCGTGGACCATCAGGCGCGCCAGCCACCTCGCGCGCCAGCGCGCTGCGCCGCATCCTCGACGATGTGCTCCGCTACGTTTCCGCAGGGTCTCGCTCAGGCGACCGCCGATCCGGCTGATCGGCGGGATCGCGCGCTGCCCCGAACCGGCGCTTCCGCCCTTGGCGCGGCCCCGCAACGAGACGCAGAACCCGGAAACGACGATGCCCGGCATCGCCGGGCATCGCAGGTACCGCTCTGGATCGCCGGGCGACCCCGTCAATCCTCCACGCGCAACACCGCGCCGGGCTTCAGCACGCTGCTGCCGTTGAGCCCATTGAGTGACAACAGGGCCTTCAGCGGCATGCCATAGCGACGGGCGATCGTCCACGGCGACTCGCCGTCGCGGACGGTATGGCGGCGGCTACGCGGGCGATCGGCGCTGCTGGCCACGGTCCGCGCCACGCGCGGTGCCGGTGCCTCGGCCTTGGCCGACGGCGCTGTCGTATCGACGGGGGTGGGGCTGTCGGCGGCGGCGACTGTCGCCATTACCGCTGCGCTGGCGTCCACCGGCGCGTGGCTGGCCGGGGCCAGCAAGGTGACCTGGCCGCTCGGACGGCCCTTGCCGCTGGCCAGGGCCGGGTTGAGTCGCGCGATCCGCGCCGGGTCCAGGGAGCGCTGTGCGGCCCACTGTTGGACGCTGGTGCCGGCCGGCAGGGTGTGCCCCTTGAGCACCGGCACGGTGCGGTCCAGCGAGGCCATCACGCCCGGCTTGGTTTCAGCTGTTTCCAGCACGCAGGCCAGCGCGTGCAGCTTCTCGACGTAGGCGTAGGTGATCGGCGACAGCCCCGGCAGCTCGGCTGGCCGCGCGTTCTGCGCGTTCATGCCGGCCTTGCGCAACGACTGCAGGACGCGGTACTCGCCGGCGTTGTAGGCCATCGTGGCCAGGCGCCAGTCGCCGCCGAACATGCCATGCAGGGTCTTGAGGTAACGCACCGCGGCCTGGGTGGAGTCCACCGCCGACAGGCGGCCGTCGTACCCGGCGGTCATCTGGACCCGGTGGTTCTTGGCGGTGGTGGCGATGAACTGCCACAGCCCGGCCGGGCCGCTGCCGTTGCGGGCATTGGGCCGGTAGCCGCTTTCCACGAACGGGATCAGCGCGAACTCGGTGGGCAGGTTCGAGCGACGCAGCTCTTCGACCACATAGCCGAACAGCACCAGGGCGTCATCGTCCTGGTTGGCCAGCCGCGACGGGGCGTGGGCGAACTGTTTCTGCCAACGCGGGCTGGTGGCCTCGGCGTTGCAGGTGGGTTCGGCCAAGCCTTCCCGGAAGCTGGCGAAGATCTCCTGCCCGTTGCGCACCGAAACCGGCGGCAGGGCGGCGGGGTCCAGTGGCAGCTGCGAGAGCCCGGCCACGTTCTGCGACATTCCCGCACTCAACGACTGGGCGCTCGCGCCACCGGCAAGGGCAAGTCCCAGGCCGAGCGCGAGCGGCAACAATCGCCGGCTCATGTACGGAATCCGTCTTTCCAGCCGCGCAGACCTACGACGACATCGACTTCATCGGTGACGGGGCGACCCAGGTGGGCACTGACGGCCTGCTGGATCGAGGGAAAACGGGTGCGCAGGAACGGATTGCATTCCAGCTCGCTGGCCAGTGTTACCGGCAGCGTGGGGCGGTCATCGCGGCGCATGGCCAGGGCCTCCTCATGGCGCTGCAGCAACGCAGCGTTGGTGGGGTCGACGTGCCGCGCGAAGACGGCATTTGACACGGTGTATTCGTGCCCGCAACACAACAGCAGGTGCGGGGGCAGGGACGCCAGCTTGTGCAGGGATGCCTGCAGCTGGGACGGCGTACCTTCGAACATGCGACCACAGCCCAGGCTGAACAGCGCGTCCCCACTGAAAAGATGTTCAGCGGTGTGAAACGCGACATGCGACCGGGTGTGACCGGGCACGGATACTACGTGGAACGTCTGGCCCAATGCCTGAACGTGTTCACCTTCGCCTACCCGATGCGTCGCCATCGGCATGCGCGGATCGTGTGGCGCGTATACCGCAAGCCCCGGATACCGGCCCTGCAGCTCGGTCACGCCGCCGATGTGGTCGTCGTGGTGGTGGGTGAGAAGAATCGCCTCAGGCGTCCATCCCTGCTGCGCTGCGGCAGCCAGAACCGGCGATGCCTGGCCCGGGTCGACCACGACCGCGCGGCCGTCGTCGGCGACCAGGGCCCAGATGTAGTTGTCCGCAAATGCGGGTAGGGCAGTGAGTCGCATAGAATTGGACCATGCCCGCCACGCCGAGCCCCCGTCAAGCGTCAGTCGCATCCTGGTTTGATACTGAACCGGCACAAGTGCTGTGCCAGCTGGAGTTGCAGCACCTGATGCCCCTGCTCGCCGAGCACCCGGTGACGCCCTGGCTGTGGGTGGCGCCGACCGCCGCGTGGGCGGCCCTGCCMAGCCTGCCCGGGCGTGGGCTGCGCCTGTACCGTGACGGCGCCGGATTTGCCGGCGATGCCCACTGCGGTCTGCCCCTGCCGCTGCCGAGCGAGAGCGTCAACGCGATCGTGCTCCAGCACGTCACCGCCCGCGACGCCGAACAGCTGATCGACGAATGTGCACGGGTGCTGATGCCCGGCGGCCGGCTCTGGCTGTCCACTCTCAACCCGTTCAGCCCGTATCGCCGCCAATGGCGCCACCACKGGCTGGTAGTGCGCAGCCCGCAGCGGCTCCGGCATACCCTGGAGCGGTGCGGGCTGGCCTGCCAGGACGTGACCTACCTGGGACCGATGTGGCACGACCGGGCACCCGGCCACCGCAGCCTCGCACTGCTGCGCGCGGCGTGCCTGTTCAGCGCCGAGAAACGCACCCTGGCCTTGCCGGGACCTACGCCACTGCCGGTCCGCCAATGGCACGGCACCGTGGCGACCTGATCTGGAATGCAATGAAGACCATAGAAATACACACCGACGGTTCCTGCCTCGGCAATCCCGGCCCCGGCGGCTGGGCGGCACTGCTGCGCTACAACGCGCACGAGCGTGAACTGAGCGGCGGCGAAGCGCACACCACCAACAACCGGATGGAGCTGATGGCCGCCATCTCCGGGTTGGAGGCGCTGAGCGAGCCGTGCAACATCGTGCTGTTCACCGATTCCCAGTACGTGCGCCAGGGCCTGACCGAGTGGATGCCGGGCTGGATCCGCAAGAACTGGAAGACCGCCGGTGGCGCTCCGGTCAAGAACCGCGAACTGTGGGAGCGCCTGCACGCGGCCACCCTCATGCACACCATCGACTGGCGTTGGGTGAAGGGCCATTCCGGTGACCCGGACAACGAGCGGGTGGACCAGCTGGCGCGCGATGCCGCGATCCGGATCCGCGCCGCCGGCCCGGTACACTGAGCCCATGCGTCAGATCATCCTCGATACCGAAACCACCGGTCTGGAATGGCGAAAGGGCAACCGCATCGTCGAAATCGGCTGTGTGGAACTGCTCGAACGTCGCCCCAGCGGCAACAACTACCACCAGTACATCAAGCCGGACTGCGAGTTCGAACAGGGCGCGCAGGAAGTCACCGGGCTGACCTTGGACTTCCTGGCCGACAAGCCCGACTTCGCGCAGATCGCCGATGAGTTCCTCGCCTTCATCGATGGCGCCGAACTGATCATCCACAACGCCGCGTTCGACATCGGCTTCCTGGACAACGAGCTGTCGCTGCTCGGCGACCACTACGGCAAGATCACCGACCGCTGCACGGTGATCGATACGCTGAAGATGGCGCGCGAGCGCTTCCCGGGCCAGCGTAATTCGCTGGACGCACTGTGCCGGCGGCTGGGCGTGGACAATGCGCATCGCCAGTTGCACGGCGGCCTGCTCGATGCCCAGATCCTGGGCGATGTGTACATCGCACTGACCTCGGGCCAGGAAGAAATCGGCTTCGGTTCGGCCGACGAAGCCAAGGGCGGCACCGCGCACGCGCAGGCGTTCGACACCTCGCGTCTGCTGCCGCGCCCCCGTGTGGTGGCAACCGCCTCCGAGCTGGAAGCGCACCAGGCGCGCCTGGCCAAGCTGCGCAAGAAGGCCGGCCATGCGATATGGGACGGCGAGCGCGAGATGGCCGAAGCGGGCTGACCGCGGCGCGACTCACCTGGCGGTACGGGTCGCTCCAGGCGTCGGTCTACGGGCCGCTACGGGCGTCGATCTTCACGGGTAGAGCCACGCCATGCGTGGCTGCCTTTCGTTCGGCGACCCTCAAGGGGTTACGCCGCCTGCTCGGCCACGCTCATCCAACCGGCGTATCGAACCGTCCACCGCCCCGCAACCCGTCAGCCCTCAGTGGCAACGCACCAGGATCACGGTGATGTTGTCCGAACCGCCGCCATCGAGCGCGGCGGCGACCAGGGTATCCACGCACTCCTGCGCGCTGGCGTCGTCAAAGGCCAGCGTGCTGGCGATGCCCTTGTCTTCCACTTCCTCGGTCAGCCCGTCGCTGCACAGCAGCAGCTGCATGCCCGGGCGCAGTTCGCCTGTGGTGGTGGCGACGTTGAGGTGGGCCGGGTCGGTCACGCCCAGCGCCTGGGTCACCACGTTGCGGTGCGGGTGCGCGCGCGCCTGTTCGGCAGTCAGGTTGCCTTGGGCGACCAGTTCCTGGACCACGCTGTGGTCCTGGCTGAGCTGGGCCAGCTGGCCATCGCGCCACAGGTAGGCGCGGCTGTCGCCGACCCAGGCCACTTCGTAGCGGTTGCCCTGAACGCGCGCGGCGACCACGGTGGTGCCCATCGGCAGGCTGTCATTGCGCCGCCGGGAGGTGCGGATGATTTCCTCGTCGGCGACCCGGATCGCATGCGCCAGCGACGCGCCCTGGCGGATCTCGCGCACGATGGTCTCGCGCGCCAGCGCGCTGGCCACTTCGCCGCAGGCGTGTCCGCCCATGCCGTCGGCCACCAGCCACAACGCCAGTTCGCCATCGCCGTAGTAGGTGTCCTCGTTGAGGTCACGGCGCAGGCCAGGGTGGGTCAGGTGTCCGAATTCGATCATGGGGTGGCTGCAGGCAAGGGGACGTTGCGGGGGAGAACGGCATGATCGCGGCCCGCCGGACATCCGGCAAGGTATCCATACAGAAGAAATTCACTTCCGTTGCAAACGAATGACTTGTCGCCGACGCGTCCTGCCCGTATCATTCGCCTCCCGGTTCGCCGGGACCATCTGGAGAGGTGGCAGAGCGGTTGAATGTACCTGACTCGAAATCAGGCAGGCGTTTATAGCGCCTCGGGGGTTCGAATCCCCCCCTCTCCGCCAGATCAAAAGAAAAGGGCTGCCCGGTGGGCAGCCCTTTTCTTTTGATCTGGCGCGGGATGCGACGGCGCGTTGCGCCGTCGCCCCAAACGCCGCTTCGCAGCGTTTGGGCCCGGTCCCTTTGCCTGCCTCTCCCCGCCCCTGTCGGGGCAGCCCCTCAACAGAGGGGCTTGTGCCACCAGTGGGGAGTGCGCCACCTGACGGCAGGATGAGAAACGCGGGAACAGTGCGTCAGGCAGCCCACCTGTGTTCTACGCCGGGTCCGCTAAACTGCCCGTCTCATGTAACGGATCTCCCCCATGACCGCTGAAATTCTGGTTCCTGTTTCCTTTGGCGAGCTGCTGGACAAGATCTCGATCCTGCAGATCAAGTCCGAGCGCATCGACGATGCCGCCAAACTGGCCAACATCCATGCCGAGCTGAGCGCGCTGGACAAGACCTGGATGGCGCACCCGGCGGCGGTGAAGGACATCGCGCGTCTGCGTGCCGACCTGAAGGCGGTCAACGAGCGGCTGTGGGACATCGAGGACAACATCCGCCTGCAGGACAAGGCGCAGGCCTTCGACGAGAACTTCGTCGCGCTGGCCCGCAGCGTGTACCTGCAGAACGACGAGCGTGCCCGGATCAAGAAGGCGATCAACCTGGCGCTGGGCTCGGGCTACGTCGAAGAGAAGTCGTACAAGGATTACGCACCCAGGGGCGCGTAACTCCGTCGGCCTGCGATGCGCAGGTGGTAATGCCGGCCGCCGGCCGGCAACCCCGCAATGTCCGGCCCCGCTTGACCGCGCAGCGTCAATTGCGCCGATCAGGCCGGGCGATGATCGGCGACATACCGCTCGAACGCGGCGATGCCGTCTTCAACGGTGATCAGCTGCATCACATCGTCGAACTCGACCTTGGTGCCCCATTTCAGTTCGCTGGCCGGCTTGCCGAGGAACCTGCGCGCGGCATCGTCATAGCGGTCCACGCAGTAACGGCGGTCCGAATACGGGCCACTGCGCGCCGGATTGCTGGCCGCATGCAGGCCCAGCACCTTGGTGCCCATGGCGTTGGCGATGTGCATCGGGCCCGAGTCGGGCGTCATCACCAGCGCGGCGCGGGCCAGCAGGGCTGGCAGCTGCTTGAGTGTGTCCTTGCCGACCAGGTCCAGCGCGGGAGTGTGCAGCTGGGCCAGGATGGCGTCGGTCATCTCGCGCTCCAGCGCGCTGCGCCCACCGCACAGCACCACCTGCCAGCCGCGCGCGCTGGCATGGTTGGCCACGGCGGCGTAGCGGTCGGCATACCAGTTGCGGCGCACATGGCTGGAGCAGGGCGAGATCATCAGCACCGGGCGGCCATCGTCCTCCCATTGCGCCTGCGCCCAGTCGACTGCCGCCGGCGGCACGGCCAGGTCCCAGCTGACTTCGGTCTGGGCAATGCCGAGCGGCTCGCCGAAACTGCCGATCGCATCGAGCACATGGATGCCGGGGCGGTCGGGGATGCGTTCGTTGATGAAAAGTCCGTGAAGGTCCTTCGAGCGCGCCTTGTCGTAGCCGATCCTGCGCCTGGCGGGTACGAAGGCGGAGAGCACGTTGGCGCGGAAGGCCACCTGCATCTGCAGCAGCGCCTCGAAACGCCCCGGCGGGAACGTCGCGCGCAGCGCGCGCATCCCGGCCAGCCCGGTCTTCTTGTCGTAGGGGTGGAACACCACGCCGGGCAGGCCGTCGAGCAGTTTGTGACCGGCCTTGTCGATGATCCAGTGCAGTGGCGTGCCTGGCCTGGCCTTCTGCAGGGTCCGCACCAGCGGCACCACGTGGGTGACGTCGCCCAGTGCGGACAAACGCAAAAGACACAAGGAAGAGGACGCTGATGCCATGGTGTTGTTAGACTCGAAGTAATGGTCGCATTCGACGCCACTGAAGCGCTGACGCCTTGCCGTGATGGACGCGGCATGGGTTCCATTCTGTTCGACCGGGAACGGCTGCGGCAAGCCGAGATCGGTCTGTTCTCGCCAGCCCACTGGGCCGAGCGGGCGCGGCCGGTCGGGGACGGCGGCCGGGGCGGTGCGTGGTTCGTCGATGCGCCCTTCGGCCAATGCGTGCTGCGGCTGTACCTGCGCGGCGGCATGGCGGCCAAGCTGAGCCGCGATCAGTACCTGTGGCGCGGCGCCAACCGCACCCGCAGCTTCGCCGAATTCCGCCTGATGCGCGCACTGCGCGCGTTGAAACTGCCGGTGCCGCAGCCGATCGCCGCGTTCTACATGCGCGATGGCATGCGCTACCGGGCCGCGATCCTGATGGAGCGGCTGGAAGGGGTGCGCTCACTTGCCGACCGCGCGCTGGTGGCCGGACGGGGCGCACCGTGGGAGGAAACCGGCCGGCTGATCGCGCGGTTCCATCGCGCCGGCCTGGACCATGCCGACCTCAACGCGCACAACATCCTGTTCGATGCCAACGGCCATGGCTGGCTGATCGATTTCGACCGTTGCGTGCAGCGTATTCCCGCCACCCGTTGGCGCGAAAAGAACCTCAAGCGCCTGCTGCGTTCGCTGATCAAGCTGCGCGGCGAGCGCAGCCAGGACGATGTGGAAAAAGATTACGCACGGCTGCGCCGTGCCTACGACCTGGCCTGGAACCGGGGGTACTGATGTCCTGGGCGCTGCGTTTCATGGGGGTCGGCAATGCGTCGGCCGTCGAGCTCGGCTCGCCGATGGCGGTGATCGAACGCGAGGGCCGGCCGTGGCTGACCATCGACTGCGGTGGCGAGGGTCTGACCGCGTTCCAGGCGCAGTACGGGCATGTCCCGCAGGCGCTGTTCGTCACCCACGTGCACCTGGACCATGTGGCCGGTTTCGAGCGGTTGTTCGTCGATGCCTTTTTCTCGCCGCAACGGCGCGGTCGCATCCGCCTGTATGTGCCGGCCACGGTAGTGCCGCTGCTGCATAAACGGGTGGCCGATTATCCGAACGTGCTGGCCGAGGGCGGCGCCAATTTCTGGGACGCCTTCCAGTTGATCGTGGTCGGCGATGCGTTCTGGCACGACGGTGTGCGGCTGGAGGTGTTCCCGGTGCGTCACCATTGGCCGGAAACCGCCTACGGCCTGCGCCTGAAGGGCGCGATCACCTGGAGCGGCGATACCCGCCCGATTCCGGAGATGCTGGCCCGCTATGCCGACGACAACGAACTGATCGCCCACGACTGTGGCCTGCATGGCAATCCCTCGCATACCGGGGTGGATGATCTGGAGCGCGAGTACAGCCGTGAGTTGCAGTCGCGAATGATGCTGTACCACTACGCCAGCCATGCCGACGGACAGGCGTTGCGCCAGCGCGGGCATCGCGTCGCGCTGCCGGGCGAATGCGTGGCGCTGGCTACGCCGACGGCGATGCACGTGCTGGCCCAGGATCCGCCTTGAGCATGCCGCGCGCGTCCAACGCCGCCGCACTTGCCGCCCATCTCGAAGCGCTCGAGCGCGCCCTGCATGACCCGGTCGTCCGCAGCGATGTGGCGCGCCTGGCGGCGCTGCTTGATGCGGACTTCAGTGAAATCGGCAGCTCAGGCACTTGTTACGGGCGCGCCGCGGCGCTGGTCGACATCCCGGCCGAACGGACCGCAGTGGAGATCGAGTCTGACGACTACGCCGTGAGCCTGCTCGCCCCGACCGTGGCGCAGGTGCGGTATCGCAGCTGGTATGTGATCGACGGCGTGCGCCAGCGCGAGGTGCTGCGTAGTTCGCTTTGGCGTCTGCGCGAGGATGCCTGGCGTGTGGTATTCCACCAGGGCACGCCAACGGCGCCTTGAGCGGCAGCGTCGCGACAGGAAAACCGGGGCCGGAAAAGGTGGCGGCCCCGCCGGCTTGCCTCGGCGCCCGCGTCGATCGATACCGTTGCTGCCTTCCGGCCCTGGCGGGATTTTCGACCTAGCGTCGCGAGGGGCCGACGGGGCCACCATAGAGACGTTCCGCACGCGGGGCGATCAGGGATCGGTGCTCGGCGTGGGAAGCTGTACTGCAGGAGCGTGCCCCCGTAGTGCAGTCGCGCATTCTAGCGCATGCGCGGCACGCAGTGCCAGATACTCGCCTGAATCGCCTGTAGCCAACAGCACGGCCCGGCGTCCATTGGCGTGGCGTGGCGCTAAAATGGCCGGTACAGGAGGAACGACCTCCCCCGCATCGGGAACAACGTCCAGGACGACCTGGCCCCCATCAAGGAGGGCCGTATGGCCTGGATCTATCTGTTGGCAGCCGGTGTACTGGAAATCGTCTGGGCGTTCGCGATGAAGCAGTCCGACGGCTTCAGCAAGCTCACCCCGTCGATCATCACCCTGGTCACCATGATTGCCAGCTTCTGGCTGTTGTCACTGGCGATGCGCACGTTGCCGCTGGGCACGGCATACACGATCTGGACCGGCATCGGCGCGGTCGGCGCGTTCGTCATCGGCATCACCTTCCTCGGCGAAACCGTCAGCGCAATGCGGATTGCCGCGGCGGTGCTGATCGTGAGCGGATTGGTGCTGATGAAGCTGTCGAGCAGTTGACCCCGGGTAGAGCCACACCATGCGTGGCTGACGCGTGTGTGGTGGCGCCGCTCAGCGCGGCCTAACGGGCGTTCCATGTGCACCGCATCCAGGCCGGGACCGTGGCCATCGGGCACGATCGCGGTCACGATGAAGCCCTGTGCAGCGTAGAAACCCCGGGTGTGCTGGCTGGTGCTCAGGGTCAGGCGACGCACGCCGAGGGCACGTGCCTGCGCTACGCGCGCCAGCGCCAGGATGTTGCCCAGGCCCTGGCGGTGCAGGCTGCTGTCGACCATGCCCCAGCAGAATGCAGCCGTGTCCTCATCGGTCCGCATCAGCCCGCCGCAGGCAGCAATCCGGCCGGCACGCTCCACCACGAGGTAATCCTGCGCGCGCTCGCGTTGCAGCAGGTAGTTGGAGAAGTCCCTGCGTTCGTGGGCGCCGAAGTAGTACGGCACGTTGCTGTCGAATATCTCCAGACAGGCGCTTGCATCGGGAGTGGCGAAGAGGCGAAGGGTGGACACGGAATCATCAGCGGGCGAGTAGGGGAGGCTACTGTGCCATGGGCGGTGATCCCCGCCGGGCGATACCCAGCCGCGCGCGCTGTGCGTCCGTAAAGAGCATCGGGGTAGGGCGCACTCAGGCCGTACGATCGAGGCTCCCCATTGGCTGGGATGAAGGACGGTCGCAGGGGCGGACCGTGGCGACAAGGCCGGCCGGAAAACGAAGAAGCCGCCCCGAAGGACGGCTTCTTCCTGAACCTGGCGGAGAGAGGGGGATTCGAACCCCCGAAGCGCGGTTTAGACGCTTACACACTTTCCAGGCGTGCTCCTTCAACCGCTCGGACACCTCTCCGGACCTGCTGCGATAACCCGCTGCAGGGGCGCAGATTCTAGCGGGGGAATTGCAATCGCACAAGCGGCACGAGACGGAGGGCAGGGGGGCTGGACAGGCGTGGCACAATGGACGTCCCGATGAAGACGGTGGCCTGATGTCCTATCTCGTCCTTGCCCGCAAGTGGCGTCCGAAGCGTTTTGCCGAGCTGGTGGGCCAGGAACACGTGGTCCGTGCGCTCAGCAATGCGCTGGACAGCGGCCGGGTGCACCATGCGTTCCTGTTTACCGGTACCCGCGGGGTCGGTAAGACCACCATCGCGCGTATTTTCGCCAAGTCGCTGAACTGCGAGCAGGGCACCAGCGCCGACCCGTGCGGCCAGTGCCCGGCCTGCTTGGACATCGATTCGGGTCGTTACATCGACCTGCTCGAGATCGATGCCGCGTCCAATACCGGCGTGGACGACGTCCGCGAAGTGATCGAGAACGCCCAGTACATGCCCTCGCGCGGCAAGTACAAGGTCTACCTGATCGACGAAGTGCACATGCTGTCCAAGGCGGCCTTCAATGCGCTGCTGAAGACGCTGGAAGAGCCGCCGGAGCATGTGAAGTTCCTGCTGGCCACCACCGACCCGCAGAAGCTGCCGGTGACGGTGCTGTCGCGCTGCCTGCAGTTCAACCTGAAGCGGTTGGACGAGGACCAGATCCAGGGCCAGATGACCCGGATCCTGGCCGCCGAGGAGATCGAATCCGACCCGACGGCGATCGTGCAGCTGGCCAAGGCCGCCGACGGCAGCCTGCGTGATGGCCTGTCGCTGCTCGACCAGGCCATCGCCTATGCCGGCGGGGCGCTGCGCGAGGACGTGGTGCGCACCATGCTGGGCACGGTCGACCGCACCCAGGTGGCCGCCATGCTGGAGGCCCTGGCCGACGGTGACGGCGTACGCCTGTTGCAGGTGGTGGCCGCGCTGGCCGAGTTCTCGCCGGACTGGAGTGGCGTGCTCGAAGCGCTCGCCGAGGCCCTGCACCGCATCCAGGTGCAGCAGCTGGTGCCGGGTGCCCAGGCCGACGGCGAAGGCATCGATGCCGCCGCTTTCGCCCAGCGCCTGCGCCCGGAAGTGGTGCAGCTCTGGTACCAGATGGCACTGGGCGGCCGTCGCGACCTGTATCTGGCGCCGAGCCCGCGCGCCGGCTTTGAAATGGCCGTGCTGCGCATGCTGGCGTTCCGTCCGGCCGCGGCGGTGCCGCCGGTACCGCGTGATCCGGGGACCGGCACCGAGGTGAACAGTGGCTCCGGCAGCGCGGCCCAGGGCAGTGGAATGGCGGCTGCACCCGCGGCCGTAACCGCCACCGTCGTCGCCGCCGCCGCGCCCGCGGCCGTTGTGGCACCGGCGGCGCCGGTGGTGGCCGYGCCGCCCGTCGCCC
>NZ_JBFULC010000082.1:0-15406 GCF_056400525.1 Stenotrophomonas sp. P5_A9 | reverse complement strand
GCGCGGGATAGTCGACCACGGCGACCTGGATGCCGGATGCGCCCATGTTCAGGGCGCCTTGCCGTCGTCGCTCTCGTCGGTGTCGTCGAAATCGACGATGACTTCGATGCCGTCGTCGTGGATGGTCACTTCGTGGACATCGGGCTGGGCGCTGTCGACCTCGACCGCCTCGGTGCCATCGACGATGGCGTCCTCGGCGAAGGTGCCGTCCTCTTCTTCGTCGTCAAATTCGTCTTCGTCATCGAAGGCCAGGGCGTCGAAGAGCTGGTAATAGCCGCCGGAGACCAGTTCCTGGACGGCATCGCGGCCCTTGGCCGAGAGCTTCTGGTAGAGCGCGGCGCCGAGCTGTTCAGTCGCGGCCAGGAGCTGGGCGTCTTTGACCGGCAAGGCGAATTCCAGGCCGCTGCAGTACAGGCTGGCACCGCGCTTGGCCCGGCGCCAGGCCATGCGCGCCCACGGATGGCGCTGCAGGTCCAGGCCGGCGGCGAGCGCAGCTTCGATCTCTTCGCGCTGCACCGGCTCACCGCCGGGCATCACTTCACCGGCAGCGCGATAGGTGGTGATGAAGCGGCCGAACCAGTCGCCAAGCTTGTCGGGATCGTTCATGCGGATGGCGTTGAGCGCGTCGACCACGCGGTTCATCGCCACGACGTCGATTTCGTTTGGGTCCTCGGGCACGGTGAGGTCCGGGTCCTGGTAGCGGATGGACTCGTCGGCGCCTTCGATGAGGGTGTCAAGGTAATCGCTGATCAGCTCGGCCGAGGCCGGCGCACGCATGCCGAAGGAGAAGGTCAGGCACGGGTCTTCGGCGACGCCGTTGTGCGGGACGTTGGGCGGCAGGTAGAGCATGTCGCCGGGCGCCAGGACCCAGTCGTGGGTAGGCTTGAAGCGGCGCAGGAGCTTGAGTTCGACGTCGTCGCGGAAGTCCAGCGGGGGGCGTTTGCCCTTGCTGGATTCGCTGGCGTCGATCTGCCAGCGGCGGTGGCCGTAGGCCTGCAGGAGGAAGACGTCGTACTGGTCGACGTGGGCACCGACCGAGCCGCCGGTGGCGGCGAAGCTGACCATGACGTCGTCCATGCGCCAGCGCGGGAGGAAGTCGAAATGGCCGATGAGGGCGCGCACGTCCGGATCCCATTTGTCGACGTCCTGGACGAGCAGGGTCCAGTCGTGGTCGGGCATGCCGGGGAATTCTTCTTCCTGGAACGGTCCGGTGCGCACGCTCCAGCCATCGGTGGCGCGATCGTGGGTGATCAGGCGGGCGAGGGCGGTGTCTTCGCAGGCCAGGCCGGCGAGGTCTTCGGGCTGGATGGGGGTCTGGAAGTCGGCGAAGGCGGCGCGGATGAGCAGGGGGCGCTTCTGCCAGTAGTCGCGCAGGAAGGTGGCCGCGGGCATGCCCAGCGGGAGGCCGGGGCGGGCCTGGATTTCGATGACGGGGGTCTTGGTCTTGCGGGCAGCCATGGGGGAATCCTTGGAGCGTGTAGACGGAAAGCGGGGGCGCGGCGTAGGCCGGCGCGAGCGGGTCTATTGTCCGCTGGTTGGGGCGGATGTGCACCTGCGTTGGGGTGTCGCGGAGTGGGGCGTTGGTCGCAAACGTTAACTGCGGCGCGTCGATTGTCCAGGGCGTGAGGTGGCCGGGCAGCCTTGCCCAGGACCGTGTATTGCCATGGATGGCAACACCGAGCCCCCAGGGACGGGTTTACGGCGTGTCCTGGGCAAGGCTGCCCGGCCACCTCCGGACAGTGTTCGGCGTTGGCGGGCGGTAGAGCGGCGATGCACTTGCTGGGGTCGGGTCCCGACCGACTGCCGACAGGGCGCCCACGCCCGGTAACGCAGTGCAAAGACCGCAGCATCGGTAGAGCCGGGCCATGCCCGGCTGCTCGGTAGCCCACAACGAAGAAGGGACGCCGGCGGTGCCAGCGTCCCTCCCGGGGTCACGCGGTAAGCGCGAGCGTCAGATCGCCTTGGCCAGGTCGGCGGCCAGGCCGATGTAGCCGCCCGGGGTCAGGGCGCGCAGGCCCTGTTTGGCGTCTTCGGGCAGGTCCAGCGATTCGACGAAGGCCTGCATCGATTCGGCGGTGATGCCCTGGCCGCGGGTGAGGGCCTTGAGCTGTTCGTACGGGTTGGGCAGGCCGTACCGGCGCATCACGGTCTGCACTGCTTCGGCCAGCACTTCCCAGGACGCGTTGAGGTCGGCGTCCAGGCGCTCGGGATTGACGGTCAGCTTGCCCAGGCCCTTGGCCAGCGAATCCAGGCCGACCTGGGTGTGGCCGAACGCAGTGCCGACCGCGCGCAGCACGGTGGAGTCGGTGAGGTCGCGCTGCCAGCGGCTGATCGGCAGCTTGGCGCTGAAATGCTCGAACAGGGCGTTGGCGATGCCGAAGTTGCCTTCCGCGTTTTCAAAGTCGATCGGGTTGACCTTGTGCGGCATGGTCGAGGAGCCGACTTCGCCTTCCTTGAGCTTCTGCTTGAAGTAGCCCAGCGAGATGTAGCCCCAGATGTCGCGGGCCAGGTCGATCAGGATGATGTTGGCACGGCGCGCGGCATCGCCGATTTCAGCGACGTTGTCGTGCGGTTCGATCTGGGTGGTGTACGGGTTGAACACCAGGCCCAGGCTTTCGACGAAGCGCTTGGCGAAGGCCGGCCAGTCCACTGCCGGGTAGGCGATGACATGGGCGTTGTAGTTGCCGACCGCACCGTTGATCTTGCCGGTCAGCTCGACCGCGGCGATCTGGCGGCGCTGGCGCTCCAGACGGGCCACGACATTGGCCACTTCCTTGCCCAGGGTGGTGGGCGAGGCGGTCTGGCCGTGGGTGCGCGAGAGCATCGGCTGGTCGGCCTGGGCGTGGGCCAGGGCGCGCAGGGTGGCGGTCACGCCATCCAGGCCGGGCAGCAGCACGTCACGACGGGCCTGCTCGAGGATCAGGCCGTAGCTGAGGTTGTTGATGTCTTCGCTGGTGCACGCGAAATGCACGAATTCCAGCGCCGGACCCAGCTCGTCGTCGGCCTTGAGCTGCTCCTTGATGAAGTACTCCACGGCCTTGACGTCGTGGTTGGTGGTGCGCTCGATTTCCTTGACCCGCGCGGCGTGGGCCGGGGCGAAGTCATCGGCCAGCGCGCGCAGGCGAGCGGTGGCGGCGGCCGAGAACGGGGCCAGCTCGACGATGCCCGCCTCGTTGGCCAGCGCCAGCAGCCACTCCACTTCAACCTTGACGCGGGCCTTGATCAGGCCGTATTCGGAGAAGATCGGGCGCAGCGCGTCGACCTTGCCGGCGTAGCGGCCATCGAGCGGGGACAGGGCGAGCAGGGCGAATTCGGACATGGCAGGCGCGGGGCTATGACGGCGGGGGCCGTCATTCTACGCTGCCCCGGTCGGCTCGGCCTGTGCCATGCGTACGGTAACGGCCTGGATGCGGTGGCCGGCCATGCGTTTGATGGTGAACTGATGCCCGTCGATCGCCAGCTGCTCGCCCTCTTCGGGCAGGCGCTGCAGCTGGTGGACGATCAGCCCGCCGACCGAATTGAGGTGCTCCGGCGCCTCCAGGTCGTGGCCGAGCAGGCGCTCCAGGCGGAAGATCGAGGTCGAACCGGCCACCAGCAGGCTGCCGTCGGCACCGCGGGTGGGGGCGTCCTTGACGATGTGCGGATGCTCGTCCTCGATATCGCCGACCACCACTTCCAGCAGGTCCTCCAGGGTGAAGAAGCCCAGGATGCGGCCATGTTCCTCCACGCACAGCGCCAGGTGCGTGGTGCCGGTACGGAAGCGTTCGAGCACGCTGGGGACCGGAGTTTCCAGCGCGATCAGGTTGGCCGGGCGCAGCAGCGCGCGCAGGTCGTCGGTGGGCCTGCCACGCGCGATTTCGACCAGCAGGTCCTTCATGTGCAGGATGCCCAGCACGTCTTCGCCATCACGGTCGAACCACGGGTAGCGGCTGTAGCGGCTTTCGGCGAATTCGGCCATCACCTCGGCCAGCGCCATGCCATCGCGGAACGAACGCATGTGGTCGCGCGGGCGCATCAGGTCGCCGGCGACCAGTTCGGGCAGTTCCAGGGCATGGCTCATCAGCGTCAGGCCGTGGTCCGGCGCACTGCCCGTGGGCTGCTGGCGGCCGACGATCAGCTTGAGTTCCTCGCGCGAGTAACGGTGCGAGGTGTGTTCCACATCGCCCCAGCCGGCCAGCCGCAGCAGCGCGTTGGCGCTGTTGTTGAGCAGCCAGATCGCCGGGTACATCGCCCAGTAGAACAGGTATAGCGGCGCCGCCGTCCACAGCGACATGCGGTCCGGGCGACGGATCGCCATCGACTTGGGCGCCAGTTCGCCCAGCACGATGTGCAGGAACGAAATCACGCTGAAGGCGATGATGAAGGAGGTCAGCTGCGAGGCCTCCGCGCTCAGGCCCAACGCATCGAACACCGGCTGCAGCAGGTGCGCGAACGCCGGTTCACCCACCCAGCCCAGGCCCAGCGAGGACAGGGTGATGCCCAGCTGGCAGGCCGACAGGTAGGCGTCCAGGTGCGAATGCACGTTGAGCAGCAGGCGCCCGCGCCAGCCATGGCTGGCGGCCAGGCCCACGGCCTGGGTGTGGCGCAGCTTGACCAGCGCGAACTCGGCGGCCACGAAGAAGCCGTTGAGCAGCACCAGCCCGAAGGCCAGCAGCAGGAGCAGCAGGTTGCCGATCATCGGCGGCCGCGCAGCGTGGCTGCAAGGCGCGGAGTGGGGTTCAGGCCGGCCGAAAGCGCGGGCGGCGATGCATGCGCGGCGGCACGCCAGGAACTACTGTGGGGGTCGTCACCCATGGGGGCGGCAGGCTTTCTGAATGGACACGAATCTTGAGTCTAGCCGATCAAACCCGGTCTTGGGTTTCATCGCGGCTTGGGAGTATCGTGCGCAGAGCCGCCAGCCAGGGAATCAGGCCCGTTGCCAGCCGCAGGTTCCCTTTCCAAACCGAAAGAAACGCGGAGTGATGCAATGAGCAAGGGTTTCAGGATCGAACACGACAGCATGGGTGAGCTGCAGGTGCCCGAGGATGCGTTGTGGGGCGCGCAGACGCAGCGTGCGGTGAACAATTTCCCGGTGTCCGGGCAGCGCATGCCGCGTGGGTTCATCCGCGCGCTGGGCCTGGTCAAGGGCGCGGCCGCATCCGTCAACGTCGAGCTGGGCCATCTGCCCAAGAACATCGGCAAGGCGATCGAAGTTGCGGCGGCCGAAGTCGCCCACGGTGCGCATGACGCGCATTTTCCGATCGATGTGTACCAGACCGGTTCGGGCACGTCCTCGAACATGAATGCCAACGAGGTGATCGCCACGCTGGCCAATCGTGCGGGCAAGGCCGGCAAGGTGGTGGTGCATCCCAATGACCACGTCAACCAAGGCCAGAGCTCCAACGATGTGATCCCCACCGCACTGCGGGTGTCGGCGCTGCTGGGCGTGCAGGAACAACTGCTGCCGGCGCTGGCGCATCTGCGCAAGACCATCGACAAGCGCGGTCGCGCGCTGCGCAAGGTGGTCAAGACCGGGCGCACGCACCTGATGGATGCCATGCCGCTGACCTTCGAGCAGGAATTCGGCGCATGGTCGGCCCAGCTGGCCTCGGCCGAAGAGCGCATCGAAGACAGCCTCAAGCGGCTGCGCCGGCTGCCGCTGGGCGGCACCGCGATCGGCACCGGGATCAACGCCGATCCGCGCTTCGGCGAGCGCGTGGCCAAGCTGCTCAAGCAGCAGACCGGGGTCAAGTTCGACAGCGCGGAGAACAAGTTCGAAGGGCTGGCCGCGCAGGATGACGCGGTGGAACTGTCCGGGCAGCTCAATGCGCTGGCGGTGGCGCTGATCAAGATAGCCAACGACCTGCGCTGGATGAATGCCGGTCCGCTGGCTGGGCTGGGCGAGATCGAACTGCCGGCGTTGCAGCCGGGCAGTTCGATCATGCCGGGCAAGGTCAATCCGGTGATTCCCGAAGCGACGGTGATGGTGTGCGCGCAGGTGATCGGCCACCACACGGCGATCACCGTGGCGGGGCAGACGGGCAACTTCCAGTTGAATGTGACGCTGCCGCTGATCGCGGCCAATCTGCTGGACGGGATCGGGCTGCTGGCGAACATTTCGCGGCTGCTGGCCGATACGGCGATTGCAGGGCTGAAGGTGCGCGAGGACCGCGTCCGCGAGGCGCTGGACCGCAATCCGATCCTGGTGACGGCGTTGAACCCGATCATCGGCTACGAGAAGGCGGCGGCGATCGCCAAGCGCGCCTACAAGGAGCAGCGCCCGGTGCTGGACGTGGCCAAGGAAGACAGCGGTCTGTCCGAAGCCGAGTTGCGCAAGCTGCTGGATCCGGCGGCACTGACCGCAGGCGGCATCCACGCCGGCAGCAGCGGCGGCGGCTGACCGGGACGTCAGGAAGAAAAAGACGGGCCGAAAGGCCCGTTTTTTTGTGCTTCTGCCAACGGAGGGCAGCGTCTTGTTGCCTGGTAGATGGCGTACGGCGATGCGCGCATGGCGGGGTGGCTGGGTCACGTGTGCAACGGGGGCGGTCTCCGTTCGGGCGTGCCGCGCGCGTCAGGGCCCCGCAGCGGCCGGTAGGCSCCTGGCGCAAATGTCCCCCGGCCTGGCGGCCTCCTCCTTTATTTTGCCCAGGSGCCTACCGGCCGCKACGGGGCTCGGCTTGCGGTRAGCAGGTRGAAGCCAGGCTTTTCTGGCMSTGGTCGGTGGGTCGGGCGYTGGGCCCCCATGCCCTTGGAGGCGAAATAAAGGGGGAGGGGGCGGCCGCAGGCCGACGCCGGAGGACATTCGCCGGAAAGGGTATGGKGGCCCAGCGCCCGACCCGCCGACCCCCGCGCCGATCCGCCAATCGTCAGTGCCGATCGGCCTGCAGGTTGTCGAACGTCTCGGTGTAATCCTTGAACTCCGGAATCCGCTTCACCAGGTCCGGCGGAATCGGCTGCATCCCGTCGGGGACCTGGATCTTGACCGAACGCTTGGCCGGGTCCGGCGGGGCGTCGGTGAGCGTGTTCTGACGCAGCACCTGCAACTGGCCGAACATGCCCTGCAACAGCGCCTGCTGGCTGGCGTCGAGCGGAATCTCGATCTCGTCGATCTTCATGTGCCCGTTGGGCAGCACGATGATGTTCGGGGCCGGCGCGCGACGCACCGTCAGCATGCCGTCGCTGACCGTGATCTTCGGCTTGCTGCGCTCGGCGCGGTGGTTGCGGTATTCCTGATCGCAGCCGGTGGCGGCCAGACAGAACAGGGCGAACAGCAGCAGGCACAGCTTTTTCATGGCAGGCAGCGCACAGCAAAAAGGGGAGGACTAGTGTAGTCCTC
The DNA here is from genome assembly GCF_056400525.1 of Stenotrophomonas sp. P5_A9. NCBI lineage: Bacteria > Pseudomonadati > Pseudomonadota > Gammaproteobacteria > Lysobacterales > Lysobacteraceae > Stenotrophomonas > Stenotrophomonas sp. P5_A9. Next base: position 8,091 of record NZ_JBFULC010000082.1, on the reverse strand, counting down.
CCCCGTGCGTGTAGACCCGGCTGCGACCGAACGTCGCAGCCCCGGCGCTTACTTGCCGCAGTCGTCGATGTCGCTCTGGTCCATCGTGGCATAGGGCTTGAAGGCCGGCAGCGCGGCCGCGAGTGCCTGCTGCTTGTTCATCATTTCCGGCAGCAGCGTGCACAGCTGCTTGGCCTTTTCCTCGATCTTGCTGGTTTCGGCATTCACGCGTTCCTCGATGCCGTTGGTATCCCCGGAGAAAATGCCCTTGAGCGCCTCGCCGGCCGCCTTCACGCCAAGGTTGGCGCCGGCCACGCCGATGTCCATGCCGGCGCCGGCAATCGCCTCGACCTGCTTGCGGTAATCCAGCAGCAGCGCGCGCTGGTTGGCGGTGGTGGGAACCGTCTTGCCATTGATCAGCAGCTCGCCCTGCGGGGTGATCTCGGCCTTGTCGGACTGATCGTTGGAAATCTTGATGTTGCCTTGGGCCATTTCCTTGCGCGCCTTGTCGGTGGCGTCCTGCACGGTCTTGCCCACCGTGGTGTCGGCGGTGGCCGAGGCGGTCTTGGTGGTGGCCGGAGTGGCCTTGCCGGCATCCTGGTTGCCGCAGGCAGCCAGCGGCAGGCACAGCAGCAGGGCGGGCAGCAGCAGTCGGGTCGTCATGCGCGCATTCCTTGGGATGAAGTAAGGGGAAGTCACAGTCACTTGCCGCGGGGCAGCTGCACGCGGCCGCCGACGCCGCTGTGGCGCACGTCGCCACTGCCGCTGTGCGACACGGTGAGGTCGCCGGCAACGTCGCGCACGGTGACATCGCCCGAACCATGGCGTTCGACCGCGACATTGCCGCCGACGCCGCGCAGGTCCACATCGCCCGAACCCACGTTGCCGATGCTTACGTTGCCCTTGACCTGGCGCAGGTCGGCATCGCCGGAGCCGATGGTGCCCAGTTCGACGTTGCCCTGCACGGTGTCCATTTCAAGGTCACCCGAACCGATGGTGCCGACCTTCGCATTGCCGCGCACGTTGCGTGCCTTGAAATCGCCCGAACCCACCGACAGCACGTTGAGCGCACCGGCGCCATCGAGGATCACATCACCCGAGCCGATCGCGGCGGTGACCAGGCCCTTGATGTCCTGCAGCTTGATGTCGCCCGAGCCGACATCGGCGCTGAGCGAATGGGCACCAATGACGCTGGCATCGCCGGAGCCGACCTTCAACTGCACCAGCAGGGTGTCCGGCACGCTGCCGCGCAGGTCCAGGTAGGCATAGCTGTTGCCGCTCAACGTGAAGCCGGGCCCGACCTCGCGCTTGAGCCGCACGATCAGCTTGCCGTCCACCTTCTGCTGGGTCACGGTCAGCTCGCGCAGCCAATCGGCGTTGGAGGCACACGCACGACCGGCGAGCTGGGCCGGCCCCGGCCCGGCGGTAAGCACCAGGTCGTGCTGGTTGACCTCGAATACCACCGCCTTCGCGCCGGCCAGGTCGAGCTTGAGGTCGCGCGGTTCGTTGAACTTGCACTGCGGCTCGGCAGCGAAGGCAGACAGCGGCAGCAACAACAGGGAAGCGACAGCGAGGGTGCGGATCATGTGAGACTCCAGGAGGATGTCGGAACGAACGTCGGTCAGATTTCGCCGGCGCGGCGACGCAGGCGGATGGCGAGGATGATGAACACCACGCCGACCGCAGCACCGATCCAGATGTCGGGCAGGCTCAGGGCGGCCAGCTGGTTGGACGGGGCCAGCGCGGCGACCAGGTTGTCGCGATCACCGATCACCGCGCGCAGCTGGTCGGCGCGGTAGAACACATCGCTGCCCGGCAGGGTGCCCAGCAGCAGGCGACCGACGATGTTCTTCCAGAACCAGCCGCTGGTGCTGTCGAACGCACTCATCAGGTGGGTGGTGCTGACGATGATGCCGGCAAACAGCGGCAGCATGACCGCCCACAGGAACGGCTTGGTCTTGGCCCAGGCCGAGCACAGCAGCAGCCAGCCCACGCTCGGCAGCGCCCACAGCAGGTACACCGGAATCCAGGACAGGTGGCCGGCGACGATGCTCAACGGACTGGCCGGGCCCCAGATCAGGGTCATCGGGTCGCCGCCATGGGTGAGCACAACCACACTGATGATCAGCAGGAAACCGAACATGGTCAGGATCGAGGCGATCACCGCGATCAACGGCGCCACCAGCAGTGCGCTCAGCGCCTTGGACAGCACGGTCTGGGTGTCCGACAGCGGCAGCGACTTCCAGAACAGGATGCTGCGGTCGCGGCGGTCGTCATACAGCGCGCCCAGGCAGTAGAAGAACACCACAAAGGCCAGCACGATGAATGGCCACAGCGAACTGAGGATGAGCGTCAGGTCCAGCCCGTTGGCCAGGTTGTGCAGGTCCTCGGCATCGAGCTTCTGGGTCAGCAGGCCGAGGTCGAGGCCGTTGATGTTGACGTTTTCATTGTCGATCACGATGCCGCCGCCCTTGGCCGCGCGGTTCATGGCCAGCAGACCGAACAGGATGCCGACAAGACTCATCACCAGCGAAATGGCACCGGCAATCAACGGCGCGTACAGGAACCCGCCGCGGTTCTCCCAGTATTCGCGCTTGAGCATCCACTTGAAGGTACTGGCCTTGCTGATGGGATGGTGGACGGTGTTCATGCGTAGGTTCCCTTCATGATGGCCACGAACAGGTCCGCCAGCCCCGGKCTGCGGATCTCGCCCAGGGGCGTGAGCTGGGCGCGTGGCACCCCGTCGAACAACAGCACGGTCTTGCCGAACGGCAGGGCGCGCTCATCGATCGGCTGCAACGCGCGCGCCGCCTCCAGTGCATCGGCCGACACCAGCACTTCGCTGTAGCGGTCGCCGATGTCTTCCATGTCGGTGGTCAGCACGATGCGACCGTCGCGGATGAACATGACATCGGTGAGGATGTGCTCGATCTCTTCCACCTGGTGGGTGGTGACGATGATGGTCTTCTGCTCGTCGAAGTAATCTTCCAGCAGGCGCTGGTAGAACTCCTTGCGGTACAGGATGTCCAGGCCGAGGGTGGGCTCGTCGAGTACCAGCACCTTGGCGTCGATGGCCATCACCAGTGCCAGGTGCAGCTGCACGATCATGCCCTTGGACAGTTCACGCACGCGCTGCCTGGGCTGCAGCTTGGTCGAGGCCAGGAAGCGTTCGCAACGGGCACGGTCGAAGCGCGGATGCACGCCGGCGACGAAATCGATCGCCTCGCGCACCTTCATCCAGCGCGGCAGCACCGCCACGTCGGCGATGAAGCACACATCGTTCATCAGTGCGTTGCGCTGCACGGCCGGGTCCAGCCCGAGCACCTGCAGCTCGCCTTCCACCGTGGTCAAGCCAAGCAGCGCCTTGAGCAGGGTGGTCTTGCCGGCGCCGTTGGGGCCGATCAGGCCGGTGATCCGGCCCGGGGCGATGGTGAAGCTGGTGTTGTCCAGCGCCACGGTCTGTTTATAGGCCTTGCGCAGGCCGCGGGCGGAGATGACGACATCACTTGCAACAGCATTCATGAGGATTTCCCCTGGGGCAGCAATTCGTCGAGGTTCAGGCCCAGGCGTTGGATGCGCTCCAGCACCAGCGGYCATTCTTCATTGAGGAACCGGTCGCGCTCGCTGCTGCGCAGCTGCGTGGCCGCTTCTTCGGTCATGAACATACCCAGCCCGCGGCGCTTCTCGACCAGGCCTTCGTCAGCCAGTTCCTGGTAAGCGCGCGATACGGTGATGGGGTTGAGCTGGTACTCGGCGGCAACCTGCCGGACCGAGGGCAGGGCGTCGCCAGGCTTGATGATGCCGTCAAGCATCATGGCGATCACGCGTTCCTTCAGCTGACGGTAGATCGGAGCGCCATCGCTCCATTGGATATCGCTCATGGTCAGCTCCGTGGGTTCAGCGACTGTGCGAATGAGAAGTAAGGCATGGACAGGGAGCTGTGCAGCCGGCGGGGAGGCGTAGGGGCGCCGTTGGCGGTCCCTGCCTCGATGACACCTGCGTCCTGCGGGCTTTCAAACGCACCGGAGGCGGCGGTCGTGCCGACCTCGCTGGGAGGGGCACCCAGCCAGCCGAGCAGCAGCAGCGCGGAGGCGGCGGTGACGGCTTTGGCGGACTGGTGGCGGCGCATGCGATTCATGGGCTTCCCCTGCATCAGGTGACTGGTGTTGTATGCAACTATAACACCGGCACGCCGGAGCGCAACAGGTTGTGGTCCCCAACTGATGGCAGGGGTGTGACAACGCCGGGTGCGTCCACTCAAGTTGTTGATTGGAAAAGGATTCAAAGGGGTGTCTGTGGTGGGGAGGGGTGCGTCTTCATTCAGCCAGGTCAATGGTAGGTCAGCCCATGTGGCTATTCAGGTGAACGCCGGAGAGACCGGGGAGGCGCCGAGTAACGCCGCCAAAGTCGGCAAGGTCGTCAATTGCTCCTGTCGAAACCATCACTTTTACTCATAGGCGGCCCCGCCACGGCGCTGTCGCGCGGCGTGGCGCGCAAGCTCGCCCAGGCGCAAAAGTGCCGGTGATATAGTGGGAAACGGCCCATTGACGGCATTCTGCTCCGCCGTGTCAGGCACGTTTTCCCCTCGTCCGCCCTTTTCGTGGAGTGTTGCAATGCGCCAGACCCGTTCCGTGCCATCCCCGCGCCGCGCCAGCCTTGGTCGCGCCCGCCGCTGGGGCGCAACGCTGCTGCTGGGCGGGCTGCTGGCCACTGCCGGCGCCCACGCCGCCGACCTGTTGGACCTGAGCTATCGGCCGCTGGCAGGCAAGGCCGACGTCAACCTGCAGAAGCAGTACGGTGGCAAGGTGCTGCTGGTGGTCAATACGGCCAGCAAGTGCGGTTTCACCCCGCAGTACGAGGGCCTCGAGGCGCTGCAGCAGAAGTATGCGGCGCGCGGTTTCTCGGTGCTGGGCTTCCCGTCCAACGACTTCAAGGGGCAGGAGCCGGGTAGCGAGGCGCAGATCCAGGAATTCTGCACGCTGACCTACGGGGTCAAGTTCCCGATGTTCCAGAAGGTGCAGGTCACCGGGCCGGACGCTACGCCGCTGTACCAGCGCCTGGCCGCCGCTACCGGCGTCGAGCCGGGCTGGAATTTCCACAAATATCTGGTGTCGCGCGATGGTCGGGTAGTCGGGCAGTTCCCCAGCAAGGTCAAGCCGGACGACAAGGCGCTGGTCGCGGCGATCGAACGTGAGCTGTCCGTCACGGCTGCAAAGCGCTGACGTCCTCGACATCTCGCATGTGCGTGCGACAATGATCGCTTTCGCGCCGACGTCGGCGTCCAGTCACTTCCAGGAAAGCAGCGAATGAAGATGGGAATGCGCGGCRCCGCGGCGTCGGTTCTGATTCTGGCGATGGGTGCCACCGGTACCGTGATGTCGCAACAACCGGCCGCGCGTGCGGCCGTCAAGGAGACCTCCGCTTTGAACTCCCAACGGGAAAAGCTCGGCTACGCCATCGGCATCGATGTGGCCAACTCGTTCGCCCCGATCTCCAGCGAGATCGATCTGGTGGCACTGCGTCGCGCCATCACCAATGCCTTCGAAGGCAAGCAGCCGCTGATCAGCCAGGAAGAAGCGCAGAAGACCGACGGCGCGCTGCGCCAGGCGATGGCCGCCAAAAGTGGCCAGCCGGTGCCGGGCGTGGCCCCGGGTACCCCGGCGCCGAAGGTGGACCGTGAAAAGGTCGGCCTGATGCTGGGCAGCTACGCCGTTGGCCCGTCGCTGGCGCCGCTGAAGGACGATCTGGACCTGGATGCGCTGTTCGACGCGATCGGTACCACCTTCAACAAGGGCACCGCCAAGATGACCCCGGAGCAGGCCAAGGCCACGCTGGAAGGGTTCATGGCCGGCAAGCAGGCTGAAATGCAGGCCCAGGCGTCGGCCAAGGCCGGTACCAACCGGACCGAGGGCAATGCCTTCCTGGCCAAGAACAAGACCGTGCCGGGCGTAGTCACCACCCCGTCGGGCCTGCAGTACCAGGTGCTGCGTCCGGGGTCGGGCGAGCGTCCGATGCCGACCAGCAAGGTCCGCGTGAACTACGAAGGCAAGCTGCTGGACGGCACCGTCTTCGACAGCAGCTACGAGCGCGGCCAGCCGATCGAGTTCGGCCTGGACCAGGTCATCAAGGGCTGGTCCGAAGGCGTCTCGCTGATGCCGACCGGGTCCAAGTACCGCTTCTGGATCCCGGGCGAGCTGGCCTACGGCGAACAGGGCACGCCGGGCGGTCCGATCGGTCCGAACGCGACGCTGACCTTCGACGTCGAACTGCTCAACGTCCTGCCGTAAGCGAAACTGGAGTCCCCACGGACATGCGTGTAGCGATTTTCGGTACCGGTTACGTCGGTCTGGTCACGGGTACCTGCCTGGCCGATGTCGGCCACCAGGTGGTCTGCGTCGATATCGACCAGGCCAAGGTCGATGGCCTGAACCGTGGCGTCATCCCGATCTACGAACCGGGCCTGGAGCCGATGGTCAAGGCCAATCACGCCGCATCGCGGCTGGCCTTCACCACCGATGCCGCCAGCGCGATCACGCATGGCCAGGTGATTTTCATCGCCGTGGGCACGCCACCGGACGAGGACGGCAGCGCCGACCTGCAGTACGTGCTGGCGGTGGCCCGCACGATCGGCACGCACATGGCCGTGCCGACCGTGGTGGTTAACAAGTCGACCGTGCCGGTAGGCACGGCCGACAAGGTGCGTGCCGCCATTGCCGAGGTACTGGCGGCGCGTGGGGTTGAGATCGCGTTCGACGTGGTCTCCAACCCGGAATTCCTGAAGGAGGGCGACGCGGTGGCCGACTGCATGCGGCCGGACCGCATCGTGGTGGGTGCCTCCAACCCCGATTCGGTGGCGCTGATGCGCCGCCTGTACGCGCCGTTCAACCGCAACCACGACCGCGTGGTGGAAATGGACGTGCGCTCGGCGGAGCTGACCAAGTACGCCGCCAACGCGATGCTGGCGACCAAGATTTCGTTCATGAACGAAATCGCCAACATCGCCGAGAAGGTCGGTGCCGACATCGAACAGGTCCGCCAGGGCATTGGGTCGGATCCGCGCATCGGCTGGCATTTCATCTACCCGGGCGCCGGTTATGGCGGCTCGTGTTTCCCCAAGGACGTGCAGGCGCTGGCCCGCACCGCGCAGCAGTATGGGCATGAGCCCCGGCTRCTCAACGCGGTGGAGGCGGTCAACGAGGCGCAGAAGGGGCATCTTTACGAGCTGATCCAGCGCCACTACGACCGTGGCGAGGATGAAGGCGTGCGTGGCAAGACCTTCGCGGTCTGGGGCCTGGCCTTCAAGCCCAACACCGACGACATGCGCGAGGCGTCCAGCCGGCGTCTGCTGGCGCAGTTGTGGGAAGCCGGTGCGCGCGTGCGTGCCTACGATCCGGAAGCCACCGAGGAAGCGCGCCGCATTTTCGGCGAGCGCGATGACCTGGTGTTCTGCGACAACGCCTACGACGCCCTGGACGGCGCCGATGCGCTGGTCGTGGTGACCGAATGGAAGCAGTTCCGCAGCCCGGATTTCGCCCGGTTGCGCGAGGTGCTCAACGACGCGGTGGTCTTCGACGGCCGCAATCTGTACGACCCGCAGGAGATCGAAGCCGCGGGCCTGGCCTACTACGGCATTGGCCGGGGACGTTCGCTGCATGCATGATTCCACCCCCTCATCGCGTGAACAGGCGCTGGAAGCGCGCCTGATCGAGCTGGAAATGCGCGTGTCCTTCCAGGAGCAGGCGCTTGCCGAGCTGAGCGAAGCGCTGGCCGATGCACGCATCGAAGGCAGCCGCAACGCCGACTTGACCCGCCTGCTGCTGGAGGACCTGGGCAAGGTCCGCAACGCGCTGTATTCCGATTCGGGCGAAGAACCACCGCCCCCGCATTACTGATCGACCACTCATGAGCGATACCCTCCGCGACCAGTTGCTGGGCCTCGGCTTCAAAGCCGCGCCCAAGCCCGAACGCAAACCCGAACGCAAGCCTGATGCCCGCCGCGATGGCCGGCCGGGCAACAAACCGCAGGGCGCGCGCGCACCGGCCAAGCCCGGCGATGCCGCGCGTCCGCCGCGCGAAGGCGACGCCGCTCGTCGTGCCCCGCACGGCAAGGGC
>NZ_JBFULC010000081.1:0-15778 GCF_056400525.1 Stenotrophomonas sp. P5_A9 | reverse complement strand
AGATAACCTTGCGTCGATCCTAGAAAATGGCCTTCTCCGCCGCGATCTCTTGACCCCGGGCGCTGGGGTGGTCTTCAATGACGAGCTTCGACTAGATGGAACTTCAGCCGTATGCTTATCCATCAGCTTTCCCAACTATAAGCTGTTTTGCAGGCTGCGGAATAGCAATCCTGACGAGAAGTGGGTAGTGATTGGCCTTCACCCTTCCGTGCTCTGGATGCTACGCTGCGCCTTCTGCACCTCGAACGCTGCTTCCAGTGCAGTCACCGGCATCAATATTGAGCAGCGCATGGGCCTAGGTGCTCTCCAAGCAATGTTTGTTGACTGGGAAGACAAAGTGAGGGCCAACCTTGGCCTGACTGCTTCCGTTCCGACCAACCCTCAGGCTGAGGTCTTAGTGCTCGATTCGATCCCAAGAAATTTCATTGTCGGAGTCGCAACGAGCAATGAATCCACCGCACAACGCCTCCGAGTAAGTCACCCGGGCGCGAACGTCTTGTCGTTCCCGAACTTTTTCTATCCGCGCGCTGACTACCAACATTGGCAGGCGAGCTAGTGGCTACACGTCCCATCTTCATGCCAAGCTTCGATGGGCCCATGCTCGTCTCTACTCGCCATGTGGAGTTTCAGTGGCACCCAGGCATGGCCATAAGCCAGTCTCAGAAGTCCATTGCATCACTTCACAGCCAAGCTCAGCGGCAGCTTGGTGTTGATCGAGTTTTGGAGATATCTAGCAAGTCACCTGATCCGCTAGGCGTTGATCTGAGTGCCTTTAACTTGATGATCAAGACAGTCAAGCATGAGCGGGAGTTCAGCTTGGAGTGCGCGTTTCAAGCAAGCAAGGTCTTCGAAAATGGCGGACCTTACAAAGATCTGCTGAACGCGCGCTCCCTTGACGCCAAGCGCGATCCGCGCTTGAAAGAAAGCGGCCGATTGATAAAGTTCCACTTCTTCAATGTTGATTGGGAACTGGAACCAAGAACAGCATTTTATGACTGGCTGTACATCAACGCGCTGCACAAGCAACCGGACCTTGCCAAACTCGTGCTCACATACCGCGCGTTTTCGGACATTGCATTCAACCCGGACAAATCGATCAACTGCCAAGCCTATGCGGCGGCGCTTTATGTCTCGCTTCATGAGCGAGGATTGTTGAGCGAAACAATGCTCAAAGACAAGGGCCTATACCTGTCGACCATCAAGACCGGCGTCATTAGTAATGCACACGAAGATAGCACCATCCAAAGCCCATTGATTTGAGTTTTTCGCACTTTTATCTCGATTAGCATCATTTTCCTCCGAGTCTTCAACCTCTATATCCCGGTCGCCTGTCTCAAAGGTGTATCCGCTTGACTGGCCGCCCAACACTTGAAAGCATGCACATCAAGACAGGGGGTGTCTGATGGATAGAGCAAAGGATCGTCGAAGTGACCAGGAATACACGGCCCAAGAGGTGGCGGCCCTAGATCCGCTTGCTCGTCGTGCATTGAAGCCGCATCTGCGTTGCCCCTATTGCGAGGCAACGGCTCATTTCAGATCGGCGTCAAGACCCAGCGCAGGACGGCGCAGCAAAGTTGCGCATTTTTATGCCCTTCCCCATGGGGACGAGTGCGACATCACTCGAAGCTATGGCGACCCTTGGGAGGACGACAACAGCGATCAGACGGTGGCTCATTGGGAGCAGCAGAACACAACGCTGATCGTTCGAATTGTTACTGATCAGGAAGAGGGATCAGATGAAAGCGCTGCTATCGGTGAGCCCGAAGACAGCGAAAGTCGATCTCGTAGCGGCGGCGACCGAACACGATCAACGAACTCCGTGTCGCGCGGCCCCCAGAAGCTCCTGGAACAGCTAGTGCATTGGCCAAGCTTCAAGACAAGCCCGCTAACGCTTCGGATGCCTGATCCCAATCGCACGGAAGTGGCCGTGCATGATGCGTTCGTGCGCTTTGAAGATGCACAGGTCGGACGTCATACTCAGCAATGGCATGGGTTCTGGGGCGTCGTGCGCCCTTTGCGCTTCTGGGCTCGCGGCAGCTGCTATTACTCAAACTTCGGACCGACTGAGAGCGACTTCCGTATCTCTATCCATCAGAGCCACGTTGCGGACATTTTGCGCCGTTATAGCCTTTCGAATATCGAAGACTTGGCCGGGCACTATCTTCTTCTTTTTGATATCGCCAGGCAGTCAAATTCCCTGCGCTTCACGGCAGATATCAATTCTGTCAATCACATCGGGTTCCTCTTCAACGAGGAAAGCAATTAGCAAAGCCCGATCAGTTTAGGCATCTGAGCTCTATCCCCACGGGTCGCACCATGACGCGATATCTATAGAACACACACTGCGGCAACACAGAGCCGACAGCTGTCCTGAACAACACTGCTCGCGCCAGCCTTTATACCTCGCTCTTACTGGCACGAGATTTCCGCGCGGCAAGCACTGACGCCCGCTTCAACTGCGCTGAAAATTGCCCAGAGGCATAGCCGGGGAGCAAAACGGATGGCGTAAAAAGCGCCAGCGTGTCAACGCGCTCTTGGAGCGTCTCTGGCTCGCAAAATGCGGGAACCGGCAGACCATCCCTGTCCACATACACCCTGCGCAGCGTCGTCCCGGGCGGCTTGTAGTGCCCTGAGATGCGACCAATCACAGGCTCTGGCTGCTCAGGCTTCATCCCGGTTGCGGCCAGCGCCCGATCCAGGTGGGTGATGAGGTAGTGCCTAAATGCATGAAATCCCATGCCAGGATCAACAATGCCTTGGTCTTTCACATAGGCCGAGAACTGCCGACTGAGCTGCCTGCCCAGCCCAAGCCCTGTGGAGTTCGGCAGATTGGGGAAGAGCCGCTCGTGTCCAGCCGTTCGCACGTCTTCCACATAGGCCATAAAGCCCGCATCCAACAGCGACTTAGCCAACGGCACAAAGCGACGGCTGTTTTGGTTCTTAACTTTGTTGCCCTCGCCTTCCGTCGTGACGACAAAGCCCCAGATGCCTTCCACCGCCTGGATGTCGGCAACTCGAAGCTGCGCCACCTCAGTCACGCGGGCGCCACTATAGAGACCGATCATTGGACCGAACCAGCGGTGTGGCCATTTGGACGCCCAGGGCACAAATCCAGCGCCGAACACAGTTTGGAGCTCCGCATGCGAAAAAGGTCGACCCGTTGCCGCTTCGGTCTTCGCCGAAGGGCGAACGATAGCGGCCATGAGATCGCGATCCAGCACTCCGGCAGCATGCAGATGGCGAACGAACACTGCCATTCGGTCCCAGTGCTTACTTAGCGTCCAAGCCTTAGGCGGCGGCTCCCCGTTCGCTTTGGAAAGCGCGACCGTCTGCTTGACGCTCAATGTGCGGTATTCGGCGCGCTGCGTCGCGTTCTTAGGCCAGTGCTGCACGCCGTCCAATAGCGCCCTGACATGATCAACAGTCAGCCCAGCCGCTGGCAGATCCCCAACGAGTCCGAGCAGGATGCGAAGCGTCTGGCGGCTTTCAATGATGGTCTTGGAATCGCGCTTGGCACGTCGCAGATCATCTAAATGCTGGTCGATGGCTTGAGACAGCGTTGGTCCGCTTTTTGAAGAGGCTACCGCCTGACTCACCTGGCCCTTGATGACCTCGTTACGCCACCCTGATCCCGCTGCTTGATCCGCTGGCTCCGTTTCATTTGACGATGGAGCAGACAATCCCAAGAGGCTGGCGAGCAGCGCCGCATCATGGGGTGTATCAACTTGGGCGCGCCCAATTCGCTCTCCGTTAGGAAGCGAGATGTTCTCCAAGGTGAGCTCACGCAGCTGCCCCAAGGCGGCTTTACGGAGCAGTTCATTCAGTTCCTTCTTGTCCACGAGTCTTCCTGCACGCATCGCGCTGAACGTATCGGAGAGTGCCACGCTCATGCACGCCGCCGCCAGTCGTGCGCGATCACCGGAGGGCAAACCCAGCGCACGGACGATGAAGCGACAACCCAAGCGGGATCGAAGGTCAAGAGGAACAAGGAAGCGGGCGTAGAGCCCTGATGGGCGCGCAAGAAGAAGCGGCTTTGGCATGGAGCGATACCTCAAACGATACCTATGGGAAGGTCGTTTGACGGCAGCGTTTTTGACTCAGCCCCTTTTCATTCATGCACTTAGCTGCATGAGCGGTTGGACTGGAGCGGGTGAAGGGAATCGAACCCTCGTCAGTAGCTTGGGAAGCTCCGAACCACTCCCATACATATCAACACGTTAGCATGCATTTCCGCTCCGCAAAGCAGCCAATGGGACCTCAATGATGCCCGGGGGAAAGGCACTGTTTCCAAGGATTGCGGAGCGCTAAAGTAGGCGCAACAACCTGGGGGTGAGGCGTGGTAAAGACCTGGACCAAAGAAGCGGCACCCGACAAGGCTTGTAAGCATTGTGGTGCCATTTACTCGGTCGAGATCTACAGAGTGCCAGTGAAGGACGACGATTCTTTCACTTGCAGGTGCGGACAGGTGCTAGACAAATGGAGATCCACTTCGATCCCCGAATACACCTTAAAGACGCCAGGAGCAGACAAAACAGATGACTGAGCCGCCGCTTTGCTGAAAAGGAGGATTGAAAATCCCCGTGTCGGCGGTTCGATTCCGTCCTCGGCCACCATTATTTAAGGGTTCTCAGCAATGAGAACCCTTTTTTATTTTTGGTTGCACGGAATTTGCACGGCTTGGTATCCGAGCTGTGCCGCCTGCGCTGGTCAGCGAAAAATCAGAGCCGCAACGGTGGCACCGAACGCGCTCAGCACTGCTGCGACGATCGTCATGAGGAATCGCAGGCTGATTCGCCCTGCTCGCTGGCGTTGCCCACGGCGAAACGACACCACGTCGCGCTCTTGGCGCTCCAGCTCCCCTTGCATGTCGATTTCATCAGGATCGATGCCACGGGTGCGTAGCTCTTGCGCAGCTATCGCCTTCGCCTCATCGGTGAGCTGGTGCCGCGCCCAGCGGGCCACGAGTTCACCGTCTGTCATTGCGCCAAACGATGATCGGAACGCTTCTGGTGTTGTCATAGCTGACTCCCTAGTTCCCAAGCAGCATAGCCGGACTCGACGCACCGCCCGACTCCCTTGCCACTCCGAGGCGTTATGCCAGAATCCGATCTAAGCAGGCAGCGGCCAGACCCAAACATGATCGACCTGGACAAGCTTGAGAAGATTTGGCCACTCATCACGCTTCACCCGTGGGAATTCCTGCAGGTGCTCGTCGTGGGAGTTTTGCTTGGCATCGGGGGGCACAAGATGTGGGTAGCGATTGCGACCGCGCGTCCGGGGAAGTCAGCCGCCTTACCGAAAAAGCGGAAGGAGAAGACCATCCTCAGTATCCCGCTCCCGTTCAGACCAAGCGAACTGCAGGTGGAGTGCGTTCGTGTATTGCGCTATTTCGACGACACCTGGATTTCAGCCTCCCAAATCAGCCAAAAGCTGGCGATGGTTACGCCGCCAAAAGGTGACATCCGGCAAGCTTTGGAAGGGCTTGTGGAAAGAGAATGGGCGACGGACCAACTATCCAGCATCAGCGAACCGCGCTACCGGCTAAAGGGCGAAGGCTTACAGTTTGCCCAGAAGCGTAAGTTCCCGGTCTGCCCAGAGATAGATAGGCCGCGTCCGTAGTGACTTCTACCATGTCAAGGTCGCGGAAGATCAACAGAAACAACGACTAAGCCGATCACTCGCGATCAGCAGCGATCTTGTGGAATCAGTGGCTTAGCGGACGTGTGGGGTCAGTTTGGGGTCACCCAAAGGCAGGGCTTTCAACGCTTCCCTCAATCGCCGCTCCTGCGAGGTCTCGGCCCGCTTCCGTTTGGGTTTGGCCGCTGCCGTTGGCGGATGGCCGACCAGGCGTGCCACAGCCTCCCGCAGCGGCACCCCCTCCAGCACCCTAGCCGCACACCACCGCTCGGCGAAACGCTTGCCCTGGTCGATGCTGGCCGCCCGGACCTGCTTGTCCTGCCAGAGTTTCCTGCAGGCCAAGGTCACGCGGATGCCATCGGAGCATGGCTGCACGCTGGCGATCTGCCGGTTGCCCCACCAAAGCCCCCAGTGTTCACCGTGCTGCACCCAGCCTTGCGGGCGGGGCGCAATCATGAATTCGGTGTAGTCGCAGGGCGGGAGCATGGCGCGCAGGATAYGGACCGGGATCTCAGATTCCGCGACTGGATGTAATCGGGCCGCGAAGGTGTCGGCGCGGCGCGGCTCAGGCGCCCCCGGGTTGAGCAGCCAATGGCCCCGGGTCCGACATGGATAGGTTGCGCGTTCGCGCCAGGGGGCGCCACCGGGGAATCCAGCGCCGGCCAGTAAGCGGTCTCGGGCGCGGCCCGTCGGGGTGCACGCCACGCGAAGGTCAGGGACAGCCGCAGGGAGTATGGTTCGGCCATGTGCGGCCGATTCGTCCAGACCCCGATCCGCGATGCCGCCAGCCTGGGCTTCCCCCAGCTGGTGGGCGAGCTGCTATCCATGCCGGCCAGCTACAACCTGGCGCCAACACAGCGCGCCGCGGTGATGCTGGACCGCGGCGATGGCCTGCAGCTGCAGCGCCTGGCCTGGGGCCTGCTGCCCTTCTGGGCCAAGGCCAAGAAGCTACAGGGGTCGACCATCAATGCGCGCATCGAGACTGTGGCCACCAAGCCGGCGTTCCGCTCCGCCTTCAAGAAGCACCGGTGCCTAATCCCCATGGCCGGCTACTACGAGTGGTCGGTTAACGCCGAGGACGGGAAGAAAGATCCATGGTTCATTCACGCGGCGACCCCGTTGTGGGCCGCCGGACTGTGGGAAGACACCAGCCCCCTCCTCGACCCCGACAACCTCGGCACCTTTACCGTGATCACCGGCGACAGCAGCGGCGTCTCCGCTGACATCCACGACCGCATGCCGGTGTGGCTGGACCCCGGCCAGGCCGAGGAATGGATGACCGCCTCGCCGGATGACGCTATGGCAATGCTGCTCGCCAGCGAGCCGCCTGCGATGGAGGCCTACCGGGTCAACCGCGCGGTGAACACGCCCCGCAACAACAGCGAGGCCTTGCTTGAGGCCGTGGCCTGATCACGCCGTGAAATTCAGGGGCATTTCGGTCAGGTCGATCACCAGCATCACAGCGTCCTGGTTTGCCATCACCGTGTCGCCCACGGTGAAGGCCGTGGAACGGTTCTGATTCCATACCTGCCCTACGGACAGGCGCACATTGTTGGCTGAGTCCATGTGCAGGAAGTCGGTCGCCATGGAGCAAATTTCCGGATATGGCGATCGGTAGTAGTACCGGGGATTTGCCAGCGCCAGGCCAATCTTCGTCCCTGGGAAGAACTGGCCGAGGTGCACCAGCGGCCCGGTGGTATTGGGCAACGGCACGGACGCCAGCACCCGCAACGGCTTCCGGCGGGAATCGTAGAACACCGTACCGTCTGGATTGCGCATGCGCAGGCCGACCGGGCCAGAGGGCTGGTTTCCCGAGTACCCGAACGTGTAGTACTCCAAGCTCTTGGTCGGGCTGTTCGAGAAAACGCAGACCTTGAAGCTGTTGTTTTCCTGCGAGATACCGTACCCGGACGCGGCACCGATTGTGTCGCTGACGAACCGGACCACGTGCAGATAGTCGTTACCCAAGGTGCTCATCAGGAATCCCGACGGCGTCCTCGAGTAGCGAATGTCGCCCCCGCCGATGAAGGCGGACGTGTTCATTACCCCCGACTGGATCAGCTCCAGGTTTCGATACCCGGTTCCGATCTGCACCAGGCCCGTGTCCTGGTTCCGAATTCTCAAACCAGCGGCCATCAGCTGTAGACCCCATAGACCAAGATGACGCCGCCCACGCAGTCGCGGCCGGCGGTGGATGCATCGAACAGTTCAGCCCGAACGTGTTGGTTCACCGCGGCATCTGACCAATTCCAGGAGATTGAATTGGACGTGACGGTTACTGAAGGCAGCAGCAGGCCCCACATGCTTTTCTGCCCGTTCGCCAGGAAATAGAAGAAGGGCTGACCACCCTGGAACGCATCGATGGTCAGCCCCCCGTTTGCTGCGGCCGGCGCGGTGTAGCGCCGCCCGGATCCGCTTCCACTGCTGACCGCGTCGAACAGCGGTATCGCGTACCGGCCAATCGTCTTGGTCAGCTTGGTGGTTACTGTCGTCTCCACGTAGCCCGAAGGGCTGCGCACGCGAAGCCCCACTTGTGTCATGCCAATGCTCCAAGCTCGATGGCGAGATTGCCGTTCGGGTAGTAGAGGTACAAGCCGGTGTTGACCATGCGTACCCGGTAGCCATCTGGCGTCATGCCGTTGATCTCCATGGCCCCCGACTTGTCGATACGCCAGCCGGTTTGCCCAGGCACGTAGTTGTCAGACTGGATGAAGTTGCCGATCTTCGCGTTGTCGATCGCGCCGTTGGCGATCTTGGCATTGGTGATCCACGCGTCACCGATGAAAGCCTGGTTGATGAACGTCTGACCACCCTGGATGACGAACGGGGTAGAGGTAACGCCGTTGGAGACGTTCAGTAGCGCGAAGCGATCAGCCTGCACAAGGAACTGCGACTGATAGCTGCCGTCGGGCAACTGCTCGACGCCGAGGCCCATGCCGGCGGCGTAGATCCGGCCATCAGCGTTGATCTGAGCCTTGACCGAGTACGCAGCCTTCACCCGCCCGTCCAAGCCGACCAATGCCTCGGAGGTCTGCTGCACGGCCGCTTGGGTGTCCCCGAGCTTCGCCTGCACCGTCGTCACGTCCCGGGCGAGAGCCTGGTCCGCCTCCACACGCGCGCTACTTTCCCGCTGCACCGATGCGCTGACTTCGGTCAGGCCTTGAGTGAGGCCGGCCGAAACCTGGTCGAGCCGAATAGCCTGCGCGAGGTCGCCCTGGGTGATGACGGACTGGATGGTCATGGTGCCGGCGTAGAAGTGAGCGTCGCCCGCTCCACCGACCGCATCGCCCGCGCCAATAACGTCGAGGCGGGCGAACAGGCCATCCACCTTCTTGCCCTGAGCGGTCACCTGGCCCTCAAGCTCGGTGATGCTCTGCTCGAAGCTGTCCAGCCGGCCAACAATCGCGCCTGCCTCCTGCAGCACCCCGCCGATATCGCGCCAGGGATCTGCCGGCGGCGTTTCGTTGCCGGCCTCCTCCCCCGTCCATAGGTAGATGCGGCCTTCGAACACGACCGTCTGACCCGCCGCGTAGGTGGCATCTGCCGACCACAACAGCGGGACCAAGCTCTGGATGCTCTCGATCTCGCGCTGCAGCTCCTGCGCCAGCTCAGTCATCGTGATCTTGCCGACCAGGTAGTCCAAGATCGCTTGGGCGTTGGTGCTGGCTTCGCCCATCACCCCACGGCTGGCCGGATACCACGGACCGATGTTCCCGCTGCGGTCGACCAAGCGGCCCCAGAAGAAGAACCGCGCCCCAGCAGCCAGGCCCATCATTGAGTGCCGCGCCTGCGGGTAGGCGAAGTCGCCGAGCTTGATCGCGTTTTCCAGATCGTCTGCCGGCGAGTACCAAATTTCCGTCTTCGCCGTATCGGTCGCGCCTTGCGGAAAGCCCCAAGCCAAGTCGATACCGAAAACGATGCTCGCCACTGCCAGCGACGTCAGTGCCGGCGGCGGCGTGGTTTTGCCAGCGATGTCGGTCAGGGGGCTGAGCTTTGGCATGGAGGCCACGCCAAGGGCATTGATGGCCCTGACGCGGGCCAGATAACGGCCTGCATAGATCCCGGGCACGTCAAGGCTGGCCGTCGCAACCCGGCCGGCCCGGACCCAATCCAGGTCATCGCGCCGCCATTCGACGTCGTACGCGATCGCCTTGTCCGCCCGCTCCCAAGCGATGTTCAGGATGTGGCTGGCGATGCCCTGGTCGATCACCGACCGCGAGGTCAGCGCAACGCTGGCCGGCGGCGGCTGAACCGAAGGCGGGATGATGCTGATCGGCGGCAGCTCCAGCCGGGTGCCGTCATCGATCGCCGCGAACTTCTGCGGGACGTGGTGGATGCCGGTGATCCGGAAAGTAGTCGGCGTCTCCTCCGTGATCGACACTGCCCGGAACTGCTGGAGGGCCAGATCGGCGCTTTCAACACACCAGATCGAGTGCTTGACCGGAACAGCCGACCACGGCGCGATAACCCGCACCGTATTGCCCGTAACCTGCGCCACAGTGCGCGCCTCGGTGCGCCCCGTAGGCAGGGTGGCCCGAAGGGTGTCACCGGGGCCTATGGCCGGGGGAAGAGCATCGAGGGTCAGGGTATCGAGAGTGGCCCCCCGGATGCGTCCAGCGTTGCGGCGGCCAGCGCGGTACTTGTTGGCTACCTGGAAGACGTCGCCGGGCTGACAGATCATGCCCTCGAGCCCGACGACAAAGCTGATGGTTTCGGTCGCCAGATACTCCGTCCACAGGATGTGGTTGCCAACGCGCTGTGCCTGCGATCGCGAGTGGCAGCCGATCGCCGTCACCTCGATCTGGTTGATCCCGTACCGGGCCACGCCTTCACGATGGACGACCGTCTCAACCTTCTGCCGGCCGAAGTCGTCCGGATCGGACCACGATACAAGGGCGACGGTATGGCGGGCCTTGAGGCTTGTTCCCTCGTACCCGAACTTGCCATCGACCACGTTCGCTGCGGTGTAGGTGAAGATCGGATCCTGAGGCATGTCGCAGGAGGCCATCATCTGGCCGGCCGCGTAGAAGCTGACGCCTCGGAACATCGACGCCATGTCCTGCAGCACCTTGTAGGCATCACCCCGGGTCTGCATGTAGACGCTGGACACGAAGCGCGGCTCCCGGCCGCCCATGCCGTCGCTCACCAGCTGATCGCAATACTGCGCGATCTGATACAGCCGCCAGCGATCAACCCACGCCGCCGGGATCCGATGGCCCAGCCCGAAGCGGTCGTTGACCACCAGGTCGTAGAAGATCCACGCCGGGTTGTTCGTCCATGAAGGCTTGAAGGTGCCGTCCCAGATGCCGTTGTAGGTGCGCGTGGCGACGTCGTAGTTGCTCGGCACCTGAACGATGCGCCCCCAAATTTGGTAGGCGGTACTCGGCTTGGTCTGAAACTGGCTTGCGTCGACCTCGACCGCCGCCAAGGCGCAGTTCGGATAACGCAGCTTGGCATCGATCACTTCGGTGATGGACTCCACGTTCACCGTGTCGCCGACGGTGTTGCTGTTGGCGTTCGGCGTGAGGCGGCGCACGCGAATCTGCCAGCTCTGGCCAGCGGGGAGGTCGATGCGGTGGCTACGCTGATACAGGGTGGTCGTCTTGCCGGTGAACGCGTTGCTCAACACAGTCGAGGACGTGCTGCCATCGGTCGACAGGTCGATCGCATATCCGACGCTGTAGCCTTCGGTGTCGCCGTTCTCTGTGTTCAGCTTCTGCAGCGTCGGGACGCCAAAGCGAACTCGGATCGCCGACAACTCGCTGCCTGACACCGTTCGCACGACCGGCGTATCGGTCCGAAGCTCGACGCCAACGCCGATTTCGTTCTCGACGCTCGGGAAGCCTGGAATGTGCGACTGATCCTGCGTGCCCGAGCGAAGCTCCACTCGCACACCCTGAAAGTTCAGGACGCCGCCGGGGCCTTCGATCGGCACGCCGTCCAGGAAGATCGAACGGTTGCCATCCACCAGGCCACGAATCTCACCCTCGCTGATCAGGTCCAAGATGCGGGCGCGCGCGATGGAGCGCAGGCTGTCGGGGGTTTCCACAGGCTGGCGAGCCGTCGCCTCGCCCTTCTTCGCCCCTCGCAGGTCCACGATCGAAAGCGGGTTTGCACCAGCCTGCGAGGGGCCGTACGAATGCGGGGTTGCGACCGTCAATGCGCTCAAGTCTGATCCTCCGCCATGATGCCGCCACTGATAATTGCCGAGCCCACGTACATGCCTTTCTCGTCGTGCCCGCCGTATGCGAGCGGCACAGGGTTGCCTTGCGCCTGCGTGTTGACGGCACCGTTCATGCTGTAGCTCGGGGTGTTTTCTGGGCTGTCTTTGGCGCCGAGGTTTCGCGCCTGCGGCGCGAGCATTTGGGCAACGCCTCCCATGACCATGCCCACGCCAAGATTGATGAAGGGCTGTCCCCAACCGCCGGCGATGTTGCCGTAGATGCCAACGACGATCAGGACAGCGCCCACGATCGTCTGCAGTACGCCGGCACGCTTTGAGCCGACCAGCACCGGAGCGATGCGGATATCATCGTCGCCGGGTGGATCGTCAAGCTCGGCCTTACCGATGTTCCGGGAACCGACAAAGAAGGCGAACTCCATGCCCTTGTCCTTGGCTGACGCCAGGAACTCAGAAAAGCCCGGCAACTGCACCGACAGCGCGCGCACGGCCTCGGCAGGGTTGCTCACGACCAGGCGAAAGCGCCGGCCGAAGCGCGCGCCCAGCACGCCGTAGAGGCGAACCGTCCGCAGCTTATCCATGGCGCGCCTCGCGATGCCGGACGATGTAGCGGGTGCGCTCGGCCCAGTAGCCGCCGTAGATCACGCGCTCGGAAAGGCGACCCTGCAGGTGATGGAGCATCTGCCCGTCGCCCAGGTAGATACCGGCGTGATTGGGCACCTCAGCGCGGATCTGCATGACCACCATGTCGCCCCGCTGCGGCGCGTCGCTGATCAGCTCGAATCCCTCGGCCCGCAGTCGATCGAGGCTGTAGAGATCCTCGCCCTGCAGCCACCAATCGTCCGCCCTTTCGTACTGGCCGAGACGGATGCCAAGCTCGCGCGCGTGGAAATCCTGCACCAGCGTGTAGCAATCGAGGGTGCCGTGTGCGAACTGCCGGCCTACCAGCGGGGCCTCATAGCCGCAGGGACCAAAGCTGCGGACGTCGCCGCACTCGGGTACGCCGTCCACCTGGCCGACACTGACGATGTGCCACGGAAGGCCGCTTTTCTCGCAGATGACTCGGTCGGCATCCGTTGGCTCGGCCGATCCGTTGGGATGGCTGTGCACCAGCGCCAGCACCTCGCCGCGGTCCTCGGCGGCAATGTAGTCCTCACCCGGAAGCCGGAAGTTGTCCGTCGGCTTTTCAGCCGTGTTCCTGCACGGGATGTACTCCTCGCCCTGCGCGGTCAGCACCACCAGCCCGCAGCACTCCCGGGGATACTCGGCCACGGCGTGGGCCTGAATGGCTTGAAGGGTCGTCGTTTCCATATTTCGCCCATAGAAAAGGCCCGCCAAGTGCGGGCCTTTGGTAATTGGTGACGGTGCCCGGTGCTGATCCCCTGGTAGAGCTATGGCGTGGTCTTCTCAGTGGAGGTATCAGGGGCCTTACGTCTCGCGCCTCGGCCGCTCGTCCGTCTTCCTCCCTTCCCACGCCACCCACGCAGCAGTGGCATTCACCGTCGTTGATCTTTCGCGCTACGTCCGAAGGCGGCCGGAGGCGGGGAAGCCCCCATAGGGCAGTTCCTCGTTCTCGCCGAACCGGCGCTTGCAGCTGCGCAGCAGGCCGGGGCACACGTCGAGCGCCGGGTCGTCCACCGGGTTGTCGTTGATATCGAAGCAGGCGCTGCCCGTGTAACCGCAGTAGGGCCCTCGGTAGCCGCCCCGGATGAGGTGGCCACACGTCCCCGCGATGATCTGCCGGCCTGGCAGCTGCTCGCCGTTGAGGTCCGCCGCGGTGGACAGCTCGAACTCGATGTACTCGTCGGTTTCCGCCGCCTTGCGCTCGATGAACCAGATCTCGTCCTGGAAGTGTTCGGTCGGGTTGGCGGTAGGATTGCCGCCGGGAAAGTTGACCGCATCCAGGTACTTGACCAACGTCTGCCGGCGGATCAGGCGGGCCCCCACCAGGTCGCCGAACATCAGGCACATTGCCGTGATGGATCCGTCGAGGTTGCCAACCTTCAACCGGGGCGTCGGCGGCTGATCCCCTGTCCGGGCAAAGCCGGTCGCCTCGACGGGCCAAGGACCGTAGGCCTGCCCCTGCCAGAAGATCGGAGTCTCCTGCCGGTGGGCGTGGAAGAACAGTTGATCGGCCCCCATGCGGCTGGCGTCCAGTTCGAACCCCATAAAGCGAGCGCCTGGCTCAAGGCTCTGGATGTCAGCGGTGATCGTCATCCCGGCCACCCCTGAGTCACGTCGTACGCCTCGGCCTGTCCCAGCGTGTCGATCTCAGCGATCGCTTCGTGGTGCGCCCGCTCCGCCGAGAAGCACGCCTGCACGTGCCCTGAGATCGCCTGTGCGATCCCCTGCAGCTGCGCGGCGGTGAGCCGCACCCAGCCGCTTGCCGCCTTGAAGTCGACAGCCTCCAGCCCGCCAAGCGCGATCGCCGATAGCACGCCGCTGATGCGGTTCTGGTCGTCCAAGGTGGTGCCGACCCTCACCCCTCCCAACTCGACGCCGCCCGTTTCCTGCGACCAGCGCTGCGCGGTGGCCGCCGTGACCAGGGCGAGCTTCATTTCATCAAGGTTGCGTGGCGCGACCAGCGGCCGCGGCACGCCGCCGTCAGCCAAGAATTGCTCGTAACCCTGCCAAAGCGCATGTCCGCGCGGGATGTACGTGTAGGTGTCCAGGCAAAGGACCAAATCAGTATCGGTGGTCAATGCGTACATGCTTAAATTTCCGATTCAGCCACAAAGTGGAAGGAGCCGCCGTAGCGACCGGCTGCGTTCGTGTACGAAACCTGAAAACCGGTTTGGCCCACGGCAGCAACGTTACCGATTGCCACATTCGTGCCGTTGTCCTGGGAAACCTGGTTAAGCGCGCCATTCTCCGAGGCGTATATGCGCACTGCCGGGGTAGCCCGCTTGGTTACCGCGAATCTTTGAATCCAAGCGTTGCTACCCGTTCGCTGTACGGCCAGGAACTCACCACAGCGCCCCCAGGAGCTAGTGGTGCCGGGGTCCACGTCCAGCAGGTAACTTTTTTCGTAGTAACGCTGGCAAAGTGACAGTTCCAATCCAAGCGGTCGGAATTCAAAGCCCGTTGCTGTGCCACCCTCTTCCAATTGCGCTTGAGCAACTTCAAACAATCCTGTCTGTCCAGCCAAAGCGCCGCCGTACAGTGGAGCAGGACCGCAGTAATCCAGCACCACCAACATTCCATCATCGCCGGACGTTCCGATTGTCTTTCCTGCAACGCTAGGCAACGTGACAGTGAAACTGTATCGCTTGAACGCTGTGGTCAGGGTGACCACATTAGGCGCTTCCGTGGAAGTGGTAGTTGATCCGCCAGTGCCGAAGAGCTGTAGCGCGCGCATCCCCATCTTCTTTCCAGCGACGTTGCTGCGCGCCCACACTGATAGCGTTACCGTCTTCCCCGCCAGCGTGCCAGCGCCCTCAACCTTTTGACCCACGTAAGCGGATGAGTTGTTGTTAGGCACGCTGGCAATGTTGTAGCCAAGGAACCTGCGGGAACCTGGGATCTCACCGAACGTCGTGCCGCCGACACCCCAGTTGCCGTTGACGTTGACGAACCCGCAAATCCAGCGGTCCATGGTGTAGATGGCTTCCACGGCGGCACTTGTCCGGGAACCCGTCACGCCGCGCTGAGAGAAGTCGAAGTTGCCGTTGATCAGCAAATTCTTGCCGGGGATGCGGCCGGCGATCGCGGTGTCGACCAGGGCAGGAATGGTGGCCACCGCCTGCTCGAGCTGCTGCTCTGCCTGGGCGACCTTCTCATCGACGTCCTCCAACGCGGTGTCGACTTTCTCCTCGATCTCGGTTTTGAGCTGCTCAACGTCCTCAACGATCGTGCTGATGCTCCCGACCGCCTCGTACAGTTCATCGAAGTTGGCGTTAGCCTTTCCGAATGCCGTCGGGAACGGATCGCCGGTCCACCCCGGGTGCGGGGTGGTGATGT